>NZ_JBLZPT010000001.1:165253-271855 GCF_049199985.1 Pseudomonas kitaguniensis | reverse complement strand
GGGGGGGGGGGGTCCCCCGGCCACCCCCGCCGGCGGGCGGGTTTGCGGGGCGCGGCGCCCGGGGGGGGGCCCGGCCCTCCCCCCCCCCCCCCGGGGGGGGGGGGGGGGGCCCCCCCCCCTCGCCGGGGTGGCGCAAGCGACGGGCCATGCCCTCAAGGCGCAGGCGGTCATGGGTTAGCCGATTGCGCATCAGCATCAGCAGCCGGCGGTGCAGGCTTTCAACCTGGCGCACCAGGTGACTCGCGTCCGGCGCGAGTAACTCAGCGGCGGCAGACGGCGTAGGCGCGCGCACGTCGGCCACAAAGTCGGTGATCGACACATCGGTTTCATGGCCCACGGCGCTGACGATCGGCGTGACGCAGGCATCCACTGCGCGCGCCACGGCTTCTTCGTTGAAGCACCACAAGTCTTCCAGCGAGCCGCCGCCACGCGCCAGGATCAACGCGTCGAAGCCGCGCGCGTCGGCCAGTTTCAGCGCGCGCACAATCTGCGCAATCGCTTCGCGGCCTTGCACGGCAGTCGGTATCAACGTCAGTTGCACCTGCGGCGCACGGCGGCGGAACACGCTGATGATGTCGCGAATCACCGCGCCAGTGGGCGAGCTGATAATGCCGATGCGCTGCGGGTGGGCCGGTAGCGGCACCTTGCGCTCGGCACTGAACAGGCCTTCGGCGCTGAGCTTTTCCTTTAACGCATCAAACGCCAGGCGCAGCGCGCCATCGCCGGCGGGCTCTACCGTGTCGAGGATCAATTGATAGTCGCCACGGCCTTCGAACAGCGAGACCTTGCCGCGTACCTTGACCGCCAGGCCATCCTTTAAGGCCTGGCGCACCCGCGCGGCATTATTGCGGAACAGCGCGCAACGCACTTGGGCGCCGCTGTCCTTCAAGGTGAAATACACATGGCCGGAGGCGGGGCGGGCGAGGTTGGAAATTTCGCCTTCCACCCAGATATTGGTGAACACGTCTTCCAGCAACACCCGCGCGCGGCCGTTGAGCTGGCTGACAGTCAGGACTTCGCGGTCCAGGCCCAAGCGGGCAAAGGGATCTTTAATCATGAGCGGCAGTTTATAGGCATTCGCGCAGGGTTTGGCAGAATTGCGCTACCCGCGCGCAGTGCTACGCTGCCTGGCCGCTGCTCTCAAGGGCGACTAAAGTGTTGCCATCTCTTTCAAGGACGTGACGATGAGTGCGGTTGAGCTGATGAGCCAGTGGTCGTTTGGCGGTGTTGATTGGCTGGTGATCGGCCTGTGTGTGGTGCTGGCTTATATCGTGTTTGGCATCGCAGGCTTCGGTACGGCGCTGGTCGCCGGGCCGATCCTGATCATGTTTATGCCGCTGTCGAAAATCATCCCGCTGCTGGTGCTGCTGGATTTTGTCGCGGCGTTTGGCAACCTGCTGCAATCGCGCCGCGAGGTCAACAAGCCGGAGCTGCTGCGATTGCTGCCGTGCATGGCAATCGGTTGCACGTTCGGCGTGATTTTTTTGCTCAACCTGCATTCGGATCTGTTGCTGCTGTTGATGGGGTTGTTCATCAGCGCCTATGCGATTTACAACCTGGCAGTAAAAGCCCGACCCACTCAACTGGCGGCGGGTTGGTCGATTCCCATGGGCACTGTCGGCGGTCTGTTTGGCGCGTTGTTTGGCAGCGGCGGCTTTTTATACGCGCTCTATTTGAACAGCCGTTTGCCCAAGGACGCGGCGCGCGCCACCCAAAGTGCATTGATCAGTTGCAGCACGGTGGTGCGCCTCGGTTTGTTCCTGGCCGCCGGGGTGTATGCCGATTGGCCGCTGTTGTTATTGGCGGTGTGTCTGTTGCCGGCGATGGCTGTGGGGCTGTGGTGTGGGCGCAGGCTGACGATGCGCATGTCCCGCGAGGCCTTTGTAAGGTGCGTGACGTGGCTGGTGTTGGCCAGTGGCCTTGCATTGATCGGGCGTTACTTGAGCACTTGACCGGATTTATTCAGGGCTTAAGCTGCCAGCCTTCAAGGCCTCATCGCGAGCAAGCCCGTTCCCACAGGTGACGCGCAGTTAAATGTAGCCACACCGCAGGACTCCAATGAACTCCCAAAGCATCCTTGTCCCGAAAATCTCCACCTTGCCCGTCCACGAACCCCGCGCCCGGGCAATCGTGCGCTGGCTGGTGCGCAAGAACATCATCAAGGAAGAACTGACCACCTGCGGGCGCACCGGCAACCGCATGGCCTATGCGCTGGCCGACGGTGCCCGCGCGGTGGTGCTGCACCCGGCCGCGCTGCCGTTCAACGAGCCGATCAATGGCCTCGAAATCATCTACAAGCGCTGCATTTACACGCCAGCCAAGGGCTTTCTGGAAGAAGCCGGCTGCCCGGAATGCCTCAAGGAAGTCGGCGAAGCCCTCTTTGAAAGCCTCGAAGACTGGATGCCCGGCCACACCGACAACTTCACCTGCCCGCTGTGTGGGCATGAAGATGACATCAACGGGTTTTTATTCCTGCAAGAGTGCGGGTTTTCCAACCTGGGCTTCATCTTCAATAATTGGGCGGAAGCGGGGTTCAAGCAGAGCTTCATCGACGAATTCGCCGATTGGCTGGACCAGAAGATGAGCTGGGTCAAAGTCGAGCTTTAATCAGCCTCACCTGTAATCCCAAATATGTCAGAGTTTTACATTGAGCCCGAGGGGGTGTCTGAGTATAATGACGCGCTTCCATTTTCCCGCTCGGGAGCCCCCGCGATGCTGCGTATCAGCCAAGAAGCTCTGACATTCGACGACATTCTCTTAGTGCCCGGTTATTCCGAGGTGCTTCCTAACGAAGTCAGTCTCAAGACCCGCCTAACCCGTGGCATCGAGCTGAATATTCCCCTGGTTTCTGCTGCCATGGACACCGTCACCGAAGCCCGTTTGGCAATCGCCATGGCTCAGGAAGGCGGCATTGGCATCATCCACAAGAACATGACCATCGAGCAGCAAGCTGCCGAAGTGCGCAAGGTCAAGCGTTACGAGGCCGGTGTGGTCAAAGACCCGATCACCATCGAGGCTGACGCCACCGTGCGTGACCTGTTCGACCTGACCCGCCTGCACAACATCTCCGGTGTTCCGGTGCTGCATGATGGCGACCTGGTCGGCATCGTCACGTCGCGTGATGTGCGCTTTGAAAACCGCCTTGAAGTTACCGTCCGTGAAGTGATGACGCCCAAAGAGCGTCTGGTCACTGTGCGTGAAGGTGTCGACAAGGACGAGGCTCGCGAGCTGCTGCACAAGCACCGCATCGAGCGCGTATTGATTGTCGACGACAAATTCGCCCTTAAAGGCATGATGACCGTCAACGACATCGAAAAAGCCAAGGCTTACCCGCTGGCCAGCAAAGATGACCAAGGTCGTCTGCGCGTCGGCGCTGCGGTCGGCACCGGTAAAGACACTGGCGACCGCGTTGCAGCTTTGGTGGCAGCCGGCGTTGACGTGGTGGTGGTCGACACTGCCCACGGCCACTCCAAAGGCGTGATCGACCGCGTTCGCTGGGTTAAACAGAATTTCCCTGACGTACAGGTTATCGGCGGCAACATCGCCACCGGCGCAGCCGCCAAGGCGTTGGCCGAAGCCGGCGCCGACGCCGTCAAGGTCGGTATCGGCCCAGGCTCGATCTGCACCACGCGCATCGTCGCCGGTGTGGGCGTGCCGCAAATCAGCGCCATCGCCAACGTCGCCGCAGCCCTTGAAGGCACCGGCGTACCGTTGATCGCCGACGGCGGCATCCGTTTCTCCGGTGACCTGTCCAAGGCCATCGTTGCCGGTGCTTCCTGCGTGATGATGGGCTCGATGTTTGCCGGTACTGAAGAAGCGCCGGGCGAGATCGAACTGTTCCAGGGCCGTTCGTACAAGGCTTACCGTGGCATGGGTTCGCTGGGCGCCATGTCCCAGGCGCAAGGCTCCTCCGACCGTTACTTCCAGGACTCTTCGGCAGGCGCCGAAAAGCTCGTACCGGAAGGCATCGAAGGCCGTGTGCCGTACAAAGGCACGCTCAGCGCGATCATCCATCAACTGATGGGCGGCCTGCGTTCCTCGATGGGCTACACCGGCAGCGCCAACATCGAAGAAATGCGCACCAAGCCCGAGTTCGTGCGGATCACCGGCGCCGGCATGGCTGAATCGCATGTCCACGACGTTCAGATCACCAAGGAAGCGCCAAACTACCGCGTCGGCTAAAGCCTCCAGCTAGAAGCCACAAGTTATAAGCTGCAAGCGGGGCTGCGTTGATGCAGCTTCCGCGCAGCCCCCGATTACTTGCAGCTTGCAGCTTGAAGCGTGCAACTGCTTTTAGAGTTTTCTCCCATGGCCCTCGACATTCACGCCCACCGCATCCTGATCCTCGACTTCGGTTCCCAGTACACCCAACTGATCGCCCGCCGCGTGCGTGAAATCGGCGTGTACTGCGAACTGCACCCGTTCGACATGGATGACGAAGCGATCCGCGCATTTGCACCTAAAGGCGTCATCCTCGCCGGTGGCCCCGAGTCCGTGCACGAAGCCAACAGCCCGCGCTGCCCGCAAGCGGTGTTTGACCTGGGCGTGCCGGTGTTCGGTATCTGCTACGGCATGCAGACCATGGCCGAGCAACTGGGCGGCAAGGTTGAAGGTTCCGAGCTGCGTGAATTCGGTTATGCGCGTGTCGACGTGGTCGGCAAAAGCCGCCTGCTGGACGGCATCGAAGACCACGTCGACACCGACGGCCTGTTCGGCCTCGACGTATGGATGAGCCACGGTGACAAGGTCACCAAGCTGCCGCAAGACTTCCACATCCTGGCCAGCACCCCGAGCTGCCCGATCGCCGGCATGTTCAACGACGAGCGCGGCTACTACGGCGTGCAGTTCCACCCGGAAGTCACCCACACCAAGCAAGGCGGGCGCATCCTGTCGCGCTTCATCCTCGACATCTGCCAGTGCGAAGCGCTATGGACCCCGTCGAAAATCGCTGAAGACGCCATCGCCAACGTGCGCGCCCAAGTCGGCACCGACAACGTGCTGCTCGGCCTGTCCGGCGGCGTTGACTCCTCGGTAGTTGCCGCGCTGCTGCACAAAGCCATCGGCGACCAACTGACCTGCGTATTCGTCGACAACGGCCTGCTGCGCCTGCACGAGGGCGAGCAAGTAATGGCCATGTTCGCCGAGAACATGGGCGTCAAAGTGATCCGCGCCAACGCCGAGGAACAGTTCCTCAACAACCTGGCCGGCGAGTCTGACCCAGAGAAGAAGCGCAAAATCATCGGCCGCACCTTCATCGACGTCTTCGATGCCCAAGCCACCAGCCTCGACAACATCAAGTACCTCGCCCAAGGCACCATCTACCCTGACGTGATCGAGTCGGCCGGCGCCAAAAGCGGCAAGGCCCACGTGATCAAGTCCCACCACAACGTCGGTGGCCTGCCAGAGGAAATGAACCTCAAACTGGTAGAACCGCTGCGCGAACTGTTCAAAGACGAAGTGCGCCGCCTCGGCCTGGAACTCGGCCTGCCGTACGACATGGTTTACCGCCACCCATTCCCGGGTCCAGGCCTGGGCGTGCGCATTCTTGGTGAAGTGAAAAAGGAATACGCCGACCTGCTGCGTCGCGCCGACCACATCTTCATCGAAGAACTGCGCAAAGCCGACTGGTACCACAAAGTCAGCCAGGCTTTCGTGGTGTTCCAGCCGGTGAAATCGGTAGGCGTGGTCGGCGATGGCCGTCGTTACGCCTGGGTCGTGGCGCTGCGTGCGGTGGAAACCATCGACTTCATGACCGCGCGCTGGGCACACCTGCCGTACGAACTGCTGGAGACGGTCAGCGGGCGTATCATCAATGAGATCGAAGGTATTTCGCGCGTTACTTATGATGTGTCGAGCAAGCCGCCTGCGACGATTGAGTGGGAATGATGGGGCGTCCGGCATTGTCCGGTACCCACTAGCAAGAGATGCCCTGGAGCCCGCGTAATTGCGGGCTTTTGGCTTTTTGGGTCTGGCAAGTTCTGGCAGTTTTGTGCATCGCCAAGCAGCTTGTTTATGTGGCATGGTACGGGGCATTGACTGAGCCGAATACCATGCTTAGTGCTCGATACCATGTCGCCTTAGTAGGGAAGGGCATGGTATCAAATCTCATCATTACCCGGTTTCATTGGCTTTTAACGTGGTGCATGAGCGCGTTTCTGAGCATGGTATTTTTCCCATGGAATCCGTAACTGCCATGCTGACCGATACCAAGCTGCGTAACCTCAAATCGAAAGAAAAACTCTACAAGGTGAACGACCGCGACGGGCTGTACGTGGCCGTCACTGCTGCCGGTTCCATCTCATTTCGTTACAACTACTCAATCAATGGCCGTCAGGAGACCATCACGTTCGGTCGTTATGGCGTGGGTGGCATCACACTTGCGGAAGCCAGAGAGCGCCTGGGCGAGGCTAAAAAGATGGTTTCGGCGGGTAAGTCACCTGCCAAAGAGAAAGCCCGTGCCAAGGCACGCACCAAAGGGGCAGAGACGTTTGATGCGTGGGCTGAGAAATGGCTGCGTGGGTATCAGATGGCTGACTCAACCCGGGACATGCGCCGATCGGTTTACGAGCGCGAGCTAAAGCCGCACTTCGGTAATCAGAAACTGGTGGAAATCAATCATGGGGATCTGCGAGCGCTGACAGATGCAATTGTGGAGCGTGGAGCTCCAGCCACGGCCGTGCACTCCCGCGAGATTGTGATGCAGGTATTCCGATGGGCGATAGAGCGTGGCCAGAAGGTTGAGAATCCGGCTGATCTGGTGCGTCCTGCAAGCATCGCTAAATTCGAGCCACGTGATCGCGCTCTAGGGCCTGACGAAATCGCGTTGATGTATCAGTACCTGGACCGCATCGGCACCGCTTCCTCCGTTAGGGTGGCCGCTAAGCTGTTGTTGCTGACCATGGTCCGCAAAAGTGAGTTGACCAACGCTACTTGGAGCGAGATCAATTTCAGCGATGCCTTGTGGACCATTCCGAAAGAGCGAATGAAGCGCCGTAACCCACATTTGGTGTTCTTATCTCAGCAGGCTTTGGATTTCTTCATTGCGTTGAAGACGTTTGCTGGTGGTTCAGATTACGTCTTTCCCTCCCGGTACGATTCTGATTTGCCAATGAGCACCGCGACGATCAATCAGGTGCTGACGCTGGCCTATCGGCTTGCGCAGAAAGAAGGGCAGCCGCTAAGCAAGTTCGGCCCGCACGATTTGAGGCGCACAGCGAGCACGCTGCTGCATGAGGCGGGTTACAACTCAGACTGGATTGAGAAGTGCCTTGCGCATGAGCAGAAGGGGGTACGGGCCGTTTACAACAAGGCTGAATACCGCGATCAGCGTCGAGCGATGTTGCAGGATTGGGCGGATATGATTGACGAATGGACGCTAAAAAAAACACGTGCGAAGGTTTGATTTAAGAGTCCCGTTCGGCCGCGTGAACCGCTATTGATTGTGTATTTTGGTTGACACTAAAGCGAGCCATTAACCGGATCGGTGTGGCTGACTCAACCAAAAGATCTCTGGGATTGAGGCAATTGCTTTGGATACCGCTTGGCGTTCGATACCCAGCCTGCGCGCAATCGCTGATTGATTGAAACCAAGCCGTTGGAGCATGAGTATCTGTTTTTTTCTATCAGATAATCTTGAGTCCACCATAAGCCGCGCTAGGTCCCGTAACTCTGTTTCCTCTGCTAGCGTTAGCGTTTGGCCAAGCATGTAGTTGTGTATGTAGCTGTCAACCAACTCGTCACCTGATTTCGCTTGCGGGGTGCCTCGCGAGGCGCATTGTCGGCTGAGCCTAGTTAGTTCGAGGTCAAACTGCGCTACAGACCGTTTTGCTTTCCTGTACTTGGGATTCCATTCGTCATCCGGCAACTTAGGTCGATGAGCCGCGCAGTACAGGTTACTTAGGCGTAGTTTTTCATCGATGCCGCGTTGGCCTTCGTCTTTGACGGATTCGGCGAATGAGGCCAGCTCAGCAAGCGAGCCGCAAAATCTACAAAAAACTTTTAAGCGTTGACCATTTAAGCCGCGAAAATTTCTGTTCGCCGGTTGCTTGCGCTTGCAGGCCCATACCAGCTCGATGAGCGTTTCGAGTGTGGCAATAAATTGCTGGTCTCTCTTGGACTGCTGATCTTCTGTTAGAACAAAAGCTCGCAGCAATCGGCGCTTTACGCGGACCATTGCTTCAGCACCGACCAATCGCATGATCTCACTGAATGCTACGCCGGTACCGGCTCCTGGCACGTGCCCCAAATAGCGCGACGGGAGTGTTGTCGTGTACGTAGCTACAGCGGGGTCGATGAGTTCTTCTACAAGTCGAGCGATAGGGTAGCGCTTCGATGCTGCCGAGTACGGCTCCCAGCAGTCCCGAAACCGTCGAATGGCATCTGCGACGGTTGGGTCGCATCCCTTCCAAATGGCGATGGTTGATCTATTTTTCATGTCAGCCATTTTAGCCAATCATCTCGTCGAAGCAAGCGGCACGTCCGGGCACGATCAGGCACACATCCAATGTGACTGATTGAGGCAAGGGTATGCAGGTATCAACGAACAGAACGCTTATCGATAAAAAGACGCTACTAGCGATGATCCCGCTGTGTGAGCGGACGATCTACAACTTTGAAATCAAAGGTAAGTTCCCACGTCGCATTGCGATCAGCAGTCGCAAAGTAGTATGGGATTTGGCTGAGGTCGAAGATTGGATTGACGCATGTAAGGACTCCGGCCCTGCGCCCAGGCCCGGAATTGGAGCCTGAGCGGTGCAGATCGGGCCCGACGCAGGGCCCATATCGCAGCAGCATGCTAGAACGGCTTGCGGTCGACACCAATGTTCACAGCTTGCGCTGTTCAGTTCTCAGGACGAGGCGCAGATGTACCACGACAGCAACAGGAGCGGGTTTTTCTCGCTGCTGGTTGACGTACGTGGCGAAAAACGCCAGTCCTCCCACCGGTTAGCGGATATGCCAGCCATTCTCAATTTGGTGGATAAAACCCGCGACACATGGATGTCTCAGGCAGAGTTCATCCGGCCCAACCGGCGTGTCGTTAACCTTGCCCGGTTGGGGCTGTTGTTCACCGATCTTGACACCTACCGCATACCGGCTCTTACCGGCCGCACGCCTGACGAACTGGCAGCATCGGTGCTTTATTTCTGCACCGAAGAAGGATTACCGGCCCCGTCCGTACTGATCTATAGCGGCCGGGGTATCCAAGCGAAATGGCTACTCGACGGTACTATCCCGCGTCAGGCATTGCCCCGCTGGAATGCGTGCCAACGCTACCTTGTGGATCGCCTCGCACACGTCGGTGCCGATCGGATGGCCAAAGATGCAAGTCGCGTTCTGCGAACGATCCAGACAGTGAACAGCAAGAGTGGCGAACTCTGTCGCGTTGTTCATGTGACGAACGACACCGATGGCCAGCCGGTCCGCTATAACTTCGAGTATTTGGCCGAGGCCCTGCTACCAACTGCCCGCTGGACAATAGAGCAGCAGCGGCAAGAGCAGGCCGAGCGGGTCAAACGCAAGCCTAAGCCCTTCCTTTTGGTGCCCGGCGGTAAAGCTGACAATCTCCGCGGAATCTCCGGCCGTCAGCTTGCGTGGGATCGCCTCGAAGACCTGCGCAAGCTCGCCGAGTTGCGCGGCGGTGTCAGCGAAGGCTGCCGGATGCAACACCTGTTTTGGCGCTTGAACTTCCTGCTACTTTCCGGCGCGACCAACAGCAAACAGATGTATCACGAAGCATCAGCACTGGCTCGCGAGTTAGATCCGCAATGGGATAGCCGTTCCAAGGAACTCATGACGCTGTTCAGCAAGGCCAGGGCCTACGAATCGGGAGAACGGGTCAGCTTCGGAGGTAAGGACTACCCGGCGCTCTACACGCCAAAAAATGACACCCTAATAAACCTGTTCGGGATCACTATAGATGAGCAACGGCAGCTCAAGACGATCATCAGCTTGGGGATGGCACAGGAACGTGACAGGAGCCGCCATGAAGTTCGTAGGCGCGCTGCAGGTAGCGTAGACCGCCAGACTTATTTAAAAAACTCATTGAGCCGCCAGAAGCCTTGGGAGAGCCTCGGAATGAGCCGTGCTAGCTGGTATCGCGCAGGTAAGCCAGAAGCTCCCGAGGTTGAAACAGGTTCGTGTGTATTGCATTCGAAAGAAGTGGCCGCTGATCCGGGTGTCTGGTGAGACAAGTCCGTCCGTATTACTAATGGCGAAGCCTCCGCGTTTTTGAAGGTAGCCGTCCGCGCTGTTGAAGAGGGGGGGGTTATAATGCTGGGTTACGTCAGGTATTTGAAGTACGTGCTTATTACAAATGAAGATGCCATCGGGTTTGTCCGGCGCTCCCGCATGGGGGCCGCACTCGACTTGATCACTCTTTAATATCTACTATAGATAAATCGATGGTTAAATTTGGACGACATTCGTATCGCAATTGTTTGACAAACTCGTCCGCGTACGGTCTGCCGCTAAGTGCACTTGATTAGATTAATTTCCCTATGTTTACAGTCTGCTGAAATGTGCTGATATCGGTTAGTGTTGATATTTGTTATAAAGTTGAATTCAGTTTCTATCGTACAGAGGCGCTAGTAAATAAGTGAGGCTGGTAGCTAGTTGGCTTCACTTATTTTAATGAGTTATTTCTAGATCCTAAAAGTACCCATTCTTATCGTGGCATGAATACTTTTCTGTTAGTTTGTGAGTTGAGTATTTTTTATCACTCGCGCGCTTGTTGAGCTCTCAAATCGATACCGCGTTTTTTTAACAGTTCCTCGTGATCAAGTGCTGAAAGCTTTTCTAATAGTGAGTCTATGGCTTCCATCTCTTCAGTAAACTCTGATTCGTTTAGTTCCACGAGTCCGACTTGGTGCACTACAGTGTTTCTAGTTTTTTGAGCTTGATTTATACGGTCGGCTGTTTCTTTAGTGATAATCCCTTTGGTGTTCCAGAGGTACTTGGATTGCATTTTTATGTTTGTTTTGTTTGTCTCGTGTTTGTTGAAGGTGTCCTCTTCACTAGATGAAAGCTCGCAAATATGTCGAACTAGCGCTGAGAGCTTATTATATTTGCTGATGAAATCCGCAGAGTTTTTATTGGCGGTACCGCTAAAATTTTCAGCCAGTTCCTCGCGATCTGTTTCCTCAATGTGTAGATCCCCAACTGCATCAAGTGCGGCTTGGATTTTTTGGCAAATGTCGTCACTGATCAGATTAAGATCGTCAAGCTCTTGCTTCGATATTCCTTTGCAGTGAGCGATCTTACATCGGTAGTCGTACAGACGTTCCCACTTGGCTTTTAAGTACTCTGACTCGCACTGTACTTTTTTTGAAAAATACTTTTCCCAATTGGTAAATGGAGCGTACTGCTTTAGGTCTTTAACTGTGATATTTTCAGCGTCATTTTTTTCTTTTATAGTATCAAAAAAACGGCTTGCATCTGATTTTGTATAGCTTTTGAACAGGAAGTTTGACAGCTGAATGAAGTCAATCTCATGTAGGAAGTTGGTTTTTTCTTTTTTTCTGTCAGTTCTGACTGAGTCGAGTACCTCTTTTGGAGTTGCCGCATCGCTCCAGTTATATCCAATGCTGATTGCCATGAATTTAGCGATCAGTTTACGCATGAGGTTTTCAGTTTTGTATATTGTAGGGTAGCCGGATTGGCAGTACTCCTCACCAATTCCATCATGAAGTATAATAATATTTCTGCCGCTCAATTTCGTGCAGATTCCTCTTATTTCTCTCAGAAATTCCTTAAACGCTTCAAGCTCTGATCGCTCACTGCACTCTATAGTTAAGTCATAGTAAATTGACCCGTCTGTGAGAGTTCCTTGTGCTAGCTGATATATGTGCTCTTTGTCTAGGTAGGATATTTTATCTTTTTTGGTGAATGAAATAGATTCATGTGTCGAGAGAAGGCTTTTAAATTTATCTGCACTTTTGCAGATTCCATCTTTTGAGTCGAAGGTGATCAAGTATTCGCTTTTCAATTTACTTCCTTGTTTATATTTAGTGTAAAACCACGCTCTTAGTCTCCAATACTAGGTAGTGATTCTATGAGCGAGTAAAAATGCAGGCATAAAGCTACTACGATATGATGAGTGGCTAGTACTGATTTAATATACAGCCTGTTTTTGCATACAGCGTCTGCGGAGTCTTACTGGGCGTTCCATTGACTGTCTGAGCTATCGGGTATCGAGGCTTTTCACGCGGGGAGCTGGCAGTCTTCAGGGGCGTGCGGCGCTGTCTTGCAATGGTGTGACATTGCTGGTGTTGTTAAAAGCGAAAGGAGCAATGGCATTCAACCTGATTCTCGACGGTGATCAGCTTTAGAAAAACGACACTGGGCGGCTCAATCTTGCGTGTCGGCCTACCGTCGCAGGACATGCGTGAGGGATAACAGTGTGCTGGTTTTGTTATTACTTTAGCGGAAGTGTTGGGGGATCGGATATGTGACTCGATGTATAGAAAGTCGCTCAACGAGCACTACAGAGGCTTGCTTGATCTGTGGCGGAAAATACCACCCCACCCTAGGCGAGGTAGTCTTCAAGACAAGTTGGCGTGTTTACTGATTTTCAGGCGGCTCTCGCTTCTGTGCTTCCTGCGCCTTCGGATGGATATCAAAACCTGCTGGTTCAAAGTGGCGTTATTGTTGCTGCCCAGCAAAGGCAGCCGACTCAGAGCCTCTGCCCCAACAAACATGCGATACGAAGCCGACATTGCGAGCGGGCTAACGCGAAGCTGCAGCGCCGTGTAGTGCCGATCCAGCTTATCTAGCTGCGGCCCGTAACCTTTGCTTCGAAGCCACCGGCCGAGTGCCCACATGCCAACGGCGAAGGTAAAGGCGAATACTGCGAATCCAGCGAACATCAGAAATCCCATCATGATTATTTCTCCGTTTTTTCATTGTTGGAGGCCGTACCCGGCACACTCAGCGAGGCTAGGCGACCATTAGCAGAGCTTGCGTCTGAGGCTGGACGGATCACGTTGGAATCCCCCTGCTCGGAATTAGCGGCTAACTCTCCGCTGCTGTTTGGAGCGGCCGAATTGGCATCGCTATTTGAAGGTGGGGTTGATCCAGCACCAAGGGATAGGCCGTGCGCGTTCTCCATGCCAGGTACAGCCATTGAAGCCATCACCCCGAGCACCTTCGCACCTCCATTCGCCGCTTGAGAAAGGGAATTCCCCGACACTTCAATACCCCTTTTGGGTGTCTCTTGTTGTTTGTCTTTGTCGTCGTTGTCTTGCACTACCTTTCCAGCCTGCTTGGCGGCCTGCTGCACGCCGCTGTTAGGTGGCTGGGCAGGGCTGGGCGTCGCTTTAGCGGTACCGCCACCTACGCTCGACCCTGCTGATGTAGAGACTTTGATTGCTGCACCGCCACCAGTGCTGGCACCCACTCCAGAGGGCGCGGCGTTCGCTGCACCGATGCCGGAGTTTGCCGCACCGGCGAAGCTGGAGTTGATAGCGCCAGCCAATCCTCCGCTACCAGCAGCCCCTGCGGCACTTGCACCACCACCGGCAGCGCCAAGCGCACCACCGGCGGCGGGCGCAGCGGCACCGGCCGTAGCGATGGTGGCGACTGCGGCAGCAGCACCGGCTGCGCCAGCCGCTGCCATTCCGCCGATGGCCGAGCCTCCGCCCATTGACGTGCCGCTAATCATCCCGCCAATCAGTTCGGGAATAGTCTTGGTTAGGTAGGCGCATACCAGAGCCAAACCTGCCAATGTCATCAGAGATGCTTCGTCATTGGTATAAACCGCTAACCAGGACTTAGCCGACGTGACAATAATTCCTACGATCAATGTTAAGACGAACAGCTTGGCACCTACTGCAACAACGAAGCGGAGTGGTGCAATTGCAAAATCGCGTGTCCATTGCGAACCACCGAAACCGAAGAATAGTACGGAGGCATTAATGATGACGTACGACTCTACAAGCGTCACAAACATAAATGCCGCGATAAAGGCGAAGCACAGTAAAACCAAGCAGCCAACAAGCGCGATAAGGATTGCTTTGCCCGGAGAAAAAAGTGAAATTCCTTCCACGATGGTGCGTGAGAAGTTGACAGCGACCGCGAACATATCACCGGGTTGAAGCGCACGGCCCAAACCGCTAGCCGTGCCCGCAGCTTCTCGGAAGCTGTCCACTACGGCTGTTGCCCATGGCACGGAATGCTCAATGACTGCGTAGAAAAAACCAATGACCATGAAGAAGCGGATCAGCTCGCCGACAACTTCACCTAAGTCAGCTTGTTTCATCACTAAAGGCATGAACGTCCAAACCAATTGGATGAGAGCGAGAGATGCCAGTAAGTTGAGTGCATAACCCTGTAGTCGTGGTGACCATTCACTTGCGGCTTGATAGAGCGTCCGCAAAAGCCCGTTCATTTCATTGCTTTGAGTTACATCTCCTGCTGCCATCGCGCTACCGGCCGAAAGCAAGAGTATTGCACCAACGAGTGGTAGAAATGCTGAACGTTGCATAGTTAAAAATCCTCAGACGGGCCCCAGTTGTTTTTCCGTGCTTCAAAGTTCTTATCCGTATCTGATTGCATCGACCGCTCAACAGCCACGCAATCGGTGCGGATATAGACAATGAATCCAGATAGAACAGAGCCACCAAGAGCAGAGACGATGCATAACCCAGCGATCAGAGTTTTAGATATAAACATGTTTAGAAATCCTCGGAAGGCCCCCAATTATTTTTACGGGCCTCAAACTTTTGCTCAGCTGCTTCGCTAGCAGCTTTTCGGTCGCCCTGCTGAGCCATATAGTTACCTTGCATGTTTATTTGCGTGGCCAGTAGATCGCGCAGTTTTTGCAGCTGCTGAACGTTCTGAGAGGCTATCTCGTTGCCTGCCTGAATGGCTTGCATCCGGCCCGCGGCTGACTGTGAGCGAGCCACCATGTGATCGAGCTGGGTATCCTCAGACTCGAAAGTGCTGGTGTTGAGGTTGGCCGCTTCAAGGGCCGCTTTTACGCTGTCGCGGTTTTGCTCTGACCACTTCTGATAGCGCTCACGCGCCGGTACTTCCGCCGAGTTTGCAGCTTGATTTAGGTAGGATTGAAAGCCAGGAAAAGCGGTGTTGAACTGCGAGTCCATATTCTGGATCTGGCGGCCTAGGGACTGCGAGCGGTTGTAGATGTTGGCCACGTTTTTGAGATCGCCCGCGATGCTGCCGAACATTGAGCTGGGCAAGCCGGTGCCTTGAGTGACCATGTTCTGATACTGCTGAATCTGCGTCTGTAATGTCTCGGCAGTGTTCAAGGCGGTATTAACGGCCTCGACGTACTCGAACATCTGCTGATAGAACGTCGAGCAGTTCGAGCAATAGATGGCGTAAGCCGGGCGTGGAGCGATGTACATGGCCAATCCGAAAAAAGCGGCTACGGCAATTTTGGCACCATAGGCAGCCTGACGACGGAGTTTCCGAGTAAGAGAAACGGTCGTTCTGCGCAAGGGAATTGTTGCCAGCGGCGTTTTGCCGATAATGGACGTTATGATTTTTTGGTGCATTTCCCGGCCTCTATCAGTCACTTTGATCAGTGCCTGATCGTGCCCGGACATGCCGGTTGCATCGATGGAATGATTGGCTGATTAGGTTGACATCGGGGAGATCGATTCGTGGCGATTATTTGTTTAATTCGCCCTTTTCGGAATGTACCAAGTATTCGGCTGCTACTTGCAGTACGTGCTCCCGGCCGCTTGAAAGATGTGCAGCCGAAAAGGCTTAACCCTTGGAAAGCTATATAAGATCATCACGGTTGTTGCCGTTGCTTGGGTCATGCCGGAACACAGGTGGGGCTTCGACATAGGAACTGGTACCGTTGAGGTGCCGGACTGCATGTGTTCTGGCACCGGGGCTACCGGAATTGTTATTTCGTCAGGAATTGTGGACTGCTGGGCTCCACGTTTGGTCGGCTTGCGGATGTACTTTCCAACGTACCGGGCGAACTGGCTGTAGCTCAGACCAGTGTTATCTCCACCGTGGTTCTCATAAACGACCGTCACCGGCCAACCGGCTTGAATGAGACCACGAAATTCATCGAGGCGCGCTAAAAACGCCACCCGCCCCGCGCCAGTAAGCCCTTCTTTTGGTGTCTTCATCATCGAACCTCCGCTTAAGCATGGTTACGCAAGTATGCGCAAAAAATTGTTTACTTACCATGCGTAATCTAGCTCATAGATGCGTAGATATGCGTAGGTATGCTAGATATGAAGCGATCGCAAAGATACGCATGTATTTGCGTCGAATCAGACGGCAAGATGTGTGTTGTACGGGTGCGGGCTGCGCCGACCCCTTACAGACACCGGCTCTTACTCACCTGCGGTTCGACAGTATCTTGCTCTGCGAGGCCACCTCGCTGACGCACGGTAGAAAAAACAAACTTGGAGGCCATCATGAGCAACGACGGAGACCTAAAAATGCCAACGGCGCGTCGACGTGGAAAGCCGATAGAGGTGTGGGTGACTGATGAGGAAAAGGCGGCGATTACAAAGCGCGCCGAAGATACTGGCCTGTCGCGTTCAGGGTTTCTGCGCGCAGTCGGCATGAATTATCCAATTCGTTCTATCGTTGACCTGACGGTCGTGGCAGATTTGGCCAAAGTCAACGGCGACCTTGGCCGCGTTGCTGGCTTGCTGAAGCTTTGGCTCGCAGAGAAACATGGTCAAAGAGCGCATGCAATCGATGTGGAGAAGATGATGGTAGAGTTTCGGGAACTGCAAACGGGCATCCGAGAGAAAATGGGTTTGATCGTTAAAACTCACAAGTAAACGGCCCCCGCCTGGGGCAGCGTTTGGACTGAGCAATCCAAAATACCTCCGAGCTGCTGGTTGCTGGCTCCGCAACAAACCTTCATTTGAGGAGTGATATGAATGCCATCACATTATGGCGGTGTAGCAATAGACCGCTCGATATCAGTCGGGGTAAGTTTTTTTGGGCGATAAAACCATCGTACTAAACGCTCAAAATCCTCGCTAGCAGGCTCAAAACCCCCTCCATTAATCGGCAAGTCAAACGTCAGACATAATTAATGCTTTGAAGGTTGCGGGCAGTGGGCTGATCAAGAGATTGATGAACGATAATCAAGCTGCAGGGCGCCGAAAATCGCCAGAGCACCGATATCTAGTTACCAACGATGAACGCCACGGAGGGGCAACCATTTGGTAGCGCAGCACTACGATGGCATCGAGTACGTGGTGAAGCAAAAACAGGTTATGATTACTACCCCAGCTAGGAGGGAAGGCAATGGAAATAAAAATTGCACTGCAGGAAGATAAAACTAAAATTGGAAAGGTTGACTTGTTAAAGGTCAGTGATCGTACAAAGTATTTTCAAAGCAAGCTGCATGAAATTGCATTCTATTTCAGTGTGAATAATGCGGTTTTTGATAAGTATCTGGGGATAAAAAAGGTACATACGATCGATGTAAATAAGGCAAGGGCTTTAAGAAATTCATATTTGAATTTGTTTCACCCAGATAAAAATATCAATTCAGAGATTGACTTGGATTTCACCAAGGTTAGTGAAGATATAAATGGATTGTTTAGTCGTGTGTCTGGTGGCAAGCTATGAGTGCTAACTTTCCATCGACTAATTTTTACACACTTGGTGATCTTGATTACAATGTACGGCAGCAGGCTTTTGAATTTAACTCTGCCTTGCTTGATCTTTTGAGTACTAGGACTCTATCGACAATCAAGAATGCGTTCAATAGAGGAGTGTTGGTTTGGCAGAATGGACTTTGTTATATCAAGGTTTCGGAGTTGAGCCATTTGTTGAGGACCGGAAACTCGGGGGCGCATAACTATTTTTGGCAGCAAGGCATAGAGGGGTATGTTTCTCCATCACTGCCTCATTCAATAGATGGTGATATCTATATATCGGGTCCCGATTTTTGCGGGCTCCTTGATGCGAGAATAAGCTCCTCATTTGGTGTTAGCAATCTTTACTTGAGGTATGTTCGGGCAGTTTATCAAGCTATTACATCGTCTACTACATTGGTAGATCTTAGGGTAGCGTTTTTAGATAATATTGATGGCAAGCGTAACCAACTAAAAGATCAGCGAGTCACTCGGTACGGAATCACTTGTTGCGAGTTTAGTGGTATTGCTTTTTTGAAGCTATCTGAAGTTCAGTTTGCCCATGTGGAAAGTGTAACTACGTCCCCCCTACAAGCGTTGAATATAGATAATGGAGTGGTGATTTTGAGAGAAATCCATGCCGAATTAACTAGGTTGGGCGTTCACGATTTTGCAGGGATGTATGATTACTGTCAGCAAAATAGTTACTCAACAGAATGGGCAGACTACTATGAGTTGTAGTGTTCTATAATGTTAATGGCGTTTTTATGGTGCAAAAAGGACATGGCTTAAGAATAGAGCTTCGATACCATTTTCGGGCGAGGAATGCCGGCATGGTACGGGAATGCTTAGTCGAGAATTTTTGGAACTGTGACTGAAGCTTCATTAACATGAGCTCGTGCAAAGTTGGCGGGAATTACCGTTAGGCAGGCTGACTTACTTGAAGCTTTTGGCTAAAAGGGGCCAGCCTACTGATTAACTCTCCGGCTTCCGGATAAACATTACCAATGTGCACGTATGTTTTGAGGTCGAGCGCATCGTACTCAGTTATGTTCGGGGTATCGGACAGCGCGGTCCATGACAAAACGCAATGCTGGATTGGATTGTAGACCCCTTTCCGTACTAATTTCGAGCGATCAAGAATCAATGGGATCGAATGAGCTGGCTAGTCATTCAATCCGTCTGGCTATATTTTAAAAAACTTGTTGCTTTCGGAGAGCTCCAATATTACTGATTCCTTTTTGAAGACGCTAAATCTGTCGTCCGAAATCTTGTCGCTAAGCACTGCAACGATGTACTGTCCATGCAATTTATTAGCAGCCTGGAAAATATCGAAAACTTGATTGACATCAACATCTTCAATGCTGTCATGAATGACAAATGTTGGGCGTTTGATTTTCGTAGCGTTGACAAATTGGATGTAAGCTAAGTCAAAAGCGCTTAGTTCACCCTTCTTTTTTCCGCCAGTGGAATTTGGGGTGATGCATATTATATCGAACTCGCACTTTTCTTTGTCTACATCGAAAAAAAGGTCAAAAATATATCTCTCATCATAAAAGGATTTACTAAGTTCACCAAAATATATATTGAAGAGCTCAACATTGCTTTCAAGTGAGGCTATATTGCCTTGGATTTGCTGCACGACTAAATCCTTGCCGGATTCTAGTGTGGCTATGATATCCTTTGTGTCTTCAATTTTCAGAAGAAGTGCCTTTGTGCCGGCGATTTCCTCTCTTATTAAGGATAATGCATTATACATCTGTCCTATAGATTTTAATGTGTCAGGCTCGTTAATGTTTTTGAAAACGCTGGACTCCAATGCCTGAAGTTTATTCATTGTTAATCGTATAAATGCTGAGCTCTCTTGAGCTTCGATAAATTCCCGTTGTATTAGCGCAATTTTGTTCGACAATACCTTGTTGTGAAAGACAACTAGATCTTCGTAACTACGTCTCAAATCGCTACTTATAGACACGCCTGCTTCGGCATATATTTCAGATAGTTCTTTGCCATTAACATTCGATGCATCATTTCGTAGCTTGCTAATTGACTTCGATAAATGGTTGATTTTAGCTTCAATTTCAGAGTAGGTGATTGTTAGGTCCGAAATCTCACCTTGTATCCTAACTAATTCTCTGACACTTGCTTCCTGGGTGTCTTTGAAATCAAATTCAGAGATTTTAGATTTTAAGGTTACTTCTTCCGCTTCCAATGGTTTTATCATTTTGACTAACGCACTTTCTTTGTGCGGGTTTCTATACGCAGCTAAATGCTTCTTTTTTAAAGATATTTGATTGTTGAAGTCAGCCTTTTCTTTTAAAAGGCTTAGACCGGAAAATCCAAAAAGATAAAGGTAAACTTGGTCGTAGACATCTGGTTTGGTATTTACGTGCAAAAATTTTGCCGTATTTTGCATTTTTTCATTTGTATTGCGAATGAATTTGTGGCTGAGGTTTCTTATTGAGGGCTTCTCTTCGCGCTGTCCAAATATTTGTTGGGAAACAAGTTCAACATACTTCTGCTTTGGTACAGCCTTCCCCTCGATGAAAAAAATATACTCCTTTGAGTTTCTTTTTAGCGTCCTTCCAGCAGAATGTTTTTTGCCGTCGAAACCGTAAAATTCCAGTTCTATAACTATCTGGTTCGAATCAATGAAATTCGCCACTTCGGGAATGATCTTGTTGAACTCAGAGTCAGTGTAAATGTCCTCACCAGAGGACATGAAAATATAATCAAGCAGTCTTGAGGGTGTGGATTTACCTACACTATTACCGCTTTTTGCAACGCTGGAGTCGGCATTTATAATTAAGTTGAGACCTTCTTTAAAAAAGATCTCTCTTAAGGTGTCGCCATTTTTGATAACTCTTAAGCTATACAACTGCATACGCTATGCATCCATTCGAATTGAGGTCAATAGCTCCAACTACATAAAGCCAATCTAGGGCGAAAGTAAATACCTCATAAGAAACGTCAAATTTAGATTTAATCGTTTCATATAAATGTTCTATTTCAGCCTCAGTATAGTCAGTCGAAGCTAGCTCGCTCAGAATTGCAGCTCCGATATAGACCGGATTTAAAATAGGATCCGAATCAATTGTGATCATTTGGGTTTTCTAGCACAATGCATTCAATGATTGAGTAACTTGTAATGAGCACCACTCCAAATTCGATGTCTTCATCATAATAGCCGCTCTGAAGGTCAGATGAAGATTTAACAAAATCCTCAACTAAAACAAGAACCCTTGCGACAATATTATCAGAGTGTGCTCTCAGTCTTTCGAGATCTTCAGGGAACTTTAAGACTCTAAATTCCGCTAAGGCCTTGCAATAAAATATTCTCATCTGGCGCTTTAGCTTAGTGCTTCCGCCATTAATCATCTTGTTGAGCTGGGTAATAGAGCCATCAACCAGTAATGCATTGGCAATATACTGCTTTATAACCCATTGATGGGTCTCAAGATCATTAAAAACAATTTTTCTTTCTGTCTCAGAAGGCTCCCTTGTCAAGTCGACAGGGTCTGGCTCTGAAGTGGCAATAATTTCGATAAGTTTTCCGAGAACGCTAGAGCGAGCAATGCGTCGATCAGTTTCGATGTGGACAGGTCCATTATTGTCCTTAAAAACGACACCCTGTCCCATGCTACCCTCTATTGTCTATATTAACGGCGCCAGAGTTACCTTGGAAGAATTGCGACTTTTCTCCTTGGGTCACATTTATGCTTTCAATCTGAAGCTTTAATTTGTTGTTTTCCTCTGTCACGTTAGATACAACGCTGTGTAGTTGACTTGCTTCTTCTTTTGCCTTCGATTTTCCAACCGTTTGCGCAATAGCGATGATTCCCGATACGACTGTCAATACATAGCCAATAGAACTAACAATTGGATCGGCTAGAAAATCTTTCAAAAATTCCATTGCAGCGTTAACTCCTTCTGATGTAGACCTTTTCAAGGTCCGCCACGTTTCCTGACTTTGAATACGACCAATTTGGCAGATGCTCAACTCAGCGGCCAAGACGTAAACATAGGTAAGTTCAGCAACGTGGACAGAGCCTTATCTGCTCCTGAGGTCAGGGTAGTTCATGCTTGCTGGATGAGGCAATCACAATCGCCACTATTCTGCCATCTTCTTTCGGCTACATATACGACTTAAAGGCCAGGGCCATTCTCTGGTCTAGCGACCGAATCGGTGCTGTAGGCATCGTCGAATTTGCAACCATAGGTGGCTGGTAGGATCGAATGAAAGACAGACCGCATAACGAAGCGATGGCCTATTACTTTCGCAACAATCCGACGTACGCTGCGGAACTCCTCGCCGAGGTTCGCCGCGGTGGCGAGGTCGATGAGTTGGCTATTGTGATGCGGCAGATAGCTGCTGCTGGTCCTGAGGCTAGTGAAATATTGGGGTCGGCGAGTGAGCGTGAGGATACCGATATGCCATGCGGCAGCGCTTTGGAGAACAATCATTAAATGGTATTTTTAGTGGTATCGGATATTTGCTTTTGGTTTTTGTCCAGCTTTTACTGGTTTTTTTTTGCTTATTTACAATTGAGTGGGAGTGATATGAACACGAAGGGCGCCGCAAGGCGCCCTTCGTGCATAACGAGGCAGTAAACTATAAACCCCACGATAAATAGCCTTTCGATAACTCTGCGAACGGAGTTAACCCCGCATCGCTCTTAAAACCTTTACCTAACGTTCACCACAACCTTCCCCTTGGCACGACCCTGCGCCAGATACTTGAGCGCCTCCTCCGCCTGTTCCATCGGAAAAACCCTGTCGATCACCGGGCGGATAATCCCCGCATCAACGAGCCCACCCATTTCATTCAGTTGCCCACCGTCAGGGCGCACAAAAAGAAACCCGTACGAAACACCGCGCTTTTTCGAAAGCCGAATAATCTTGCGGCTCATCAGCCCGAATACAAACCCAAGCAAGCCATTTAACCGCCGAGCGCGGGCAAAGGCTTTATCCAGTGGCCCAACGAGGGAAATAATCTTGCCCCCAGGCCGCAGGATGCCGACGGATTTCTCAATAGCGTCACCTTTTGTTGTGCCGAGCACCACGTCGTAGCCGCGCAGCACCTGCTCAAATTCCTGCTTTTTATAATCAATCACCTCGTCTGCACCCAAGCTGCGCACCCACTCGACGTTCGCGGTGCTGGTGGTTGTGGCCACTGTGGCGCCCAGGTGTTTCGCCAGTTGGATGGCAAAAGTGCCTATGCCCCCAGAACCCGCCGGTATGAATACTTTCTGGCCCGGTTGCAGATTCGCGCGCTCTTTCAGCGCTTGCCACGCCGTAAGTCCTGCCATCGGCAGGGAAGCTGCTTGCACAAAATCGAGGTTCGAAGGTTTCAGCGCGGCGGCACTTTCCGGTACGGCGGCGTAGTCGGCGAGTGAGCCGGTGCCGAGGTCAAACAGGCTGGCAAAAATGGCATCACCGACTTTAAACCGTGTAACAGCGCTGCCGATCTCTACTACCACGCCGGCCAGGTCGCTGCCCAAAATAGCCGGCAGTTGAAACGTCAACACCGCTTTGAAGATGCCCGCAGGTATCATGTTGTCGATGGGGTTCAACCCGGCCGCGTGAACTTCGACCAGCAGTTCGTTCGGCTTGATGGTCGGGCGGGAAACTTGCGCTAACCCGATGTCAGGCGACTTGCCATAGCGCTTGAAGGTGACTGCTTTCATGGTGTTGTGATTCCGATGTTATGCGTCTTGGAAAACCGGATGGGCTGCGTGAACCTGAGGCGATGTCAGGCCAGGAACGCCAACGCTCTGGTCACAAAGTCAGCGTGGTGCTGATACACGCCGCCATGGCCCGCATCCGGGTAGATCACCAGTTGCGCGTGGGGGATGCGTAGGGCCATATCGCGACTCAACGCTGTCGGTACCATGATGTCGTTGTCGCCATTGGCGATGAGCACGGGCATTTGCAGGCGGGCCAGGTCTTGCGGTGCCTGGCGCCCCCAGGCTTTTATAGCGTGCAGTTGGCGTAAAAAAGCGCGAGGTGTCAGCCCTTTGTCGCGGTCGACAACGCGTTCTTTTAGCCTTTTTAGAAAGGCGCGTGCTGCTTGTCTGCCACTGCGTGTGGAGGTGAAAAACAGATAAAATTTGGGATCGCGCAAGGTCAGCGCGCCCTTGAGCATCAGCGGCCAAGACAACGCGCCGACGCGATCAATGCCGGGGCCGCCTGCCGGGCCAGTCCCGGCCAATATGAGCTTGCGCACAACACCCGGTGCCCTCAGCGCTAAGGCTTGCGCGACAAAACCACCCAGCGAAAAGCCCAACACATCGACCTGCGCAAAGCCCATTGTGCGGATCAACTCGAGCGTGTCCTGGGCCATCTCGTCTATCGTGAGCGGCGCGCTGCCACTGGATAACCCGACTCCTCGATAGTCGATAGCGATCACCCGATGATGGCGTGCAAGGCCATCGACGACGCGTGGATCAAAATTGTCCAGCACGGCGGCCCAATGGTTGAGCAGGATCAGCGGTACGCCGGCCTGCACACCCAACTCGCGATAGGCGAAGGCCGTACCGGCGACCATGGCTAGCTTGTTCGGTGCGTTGATGTAAGACCGCGCGGCGAGCGGGTCCGGGGTTGAGCGACTCATCGTGACTACCTTGGTGTGAAGGGCAACGCTCAGGCTTGTGGTTGATAGCGCTCGGCGGCATGCGCTTGCCGAATGTCCGACAGCAGCCCTTGGCGCGCGCCATCCAGTGCATCCCAACGGTCTGCAACGTGCAGCGGCGGAATGGTCACCAGCTCGCGGCGGTCGAAGCCGACCAGTGCGGCGTCGACCAATTCCTCAACGTCCATCACCTCGGAGAGCGTGTTGACGTCGAACCCTGCGCGCTCCCAGATTTCGGTGCGGGTTGCGGCCGGCAGTACCGCCTGTACGTAGACGCCTTGGGGCGCCAATTCCAGGTTCAGGCCTTGCGACAGGAACAGCACGAATGCCTTGCTGGCGCCGTAAACCGTCATGCCAAATTCGGGCGCCAAACCGACCACCGAGCCGATGTTGACGATCGAGCCTGCACCGGACTGCGCGAAACGCGGGGCAACTGCTGCGGCGAGTCGCGTCAACGCAACCACATTGAGCGTGATCAGCGCGGTGATGGCCTCAGCGCTTTGTTGAGTGAAGGCCCCCGAGTGGGCGATGCCGGCATTGTTGATCAAGATGCCGATCTCGGCGTCGTCACGCAGGCGCGTTTCGATGCGCGTGAGGTCATCAGGGTGGGTCAAGTCGGCTTGCAGCACCTCCACAGCAACCGCGTGCTCCTCGCGCAGTCGCACCGCCAAGGCCCCCAGTCGCGCTTTGTCGCGTGCGACGAGCACGAGGTTATGCCCGCGTTGAGCAAATCGTTGGGCATAGAGGGCGCCAATGCCGCTGGAAGCGCCGGTGACAAGCACAGTGGGTAGCGTTTTCATTGAGAGTTTCCTTTTGGATAGCCCTGCGTTTACGCAGAAATGTGTGTGGCTTCGGTAATGACCAACTCTGCCGAGGCACGGTTGTGTGTCAGCGACGCCATCACGGTGCGATGGGTCAGCGTCAGATTGCCCAAGGAATAAGGTTCAAACAGTGCTTGCTCAGGCATGGTGTTCAGCTTCTGGTGTGGGGACTGGCTTTAATAATTACGACTGAACTCTAAAATGTCAACGGTTTGATGTCGATCAACATCAATGTATACTCGCAGCTTGTGTGAACAACGTTTGGGTCAAGCATGAAAGTCACTAAGCAACAGGCGCAAGCAAATCGCGCGCACATCATTGAAACGGCGTCGGCGCTGTTTCGAGAGCGCGGCTTCGATGGCGTCGGCATTGCCGATTTGATGGCGTCTGCGGGCTTTACCCAGGGCGGCTTTTACAAACATTTCCGCTCCAAGGCGGATTTGATGGCGCAAGCGGCGACGTGCGGCATGGCTCAGTCTGCCGCGCTGGCGGAGGGTGCGTCGGCGGCTGAGTTTGTGCGGGTTTACCTTGCTCGCGAGCACCGTGACGACCGCACCGCCGGCTGTACGATGGCTGCACTGTGCGGGGACGCCGCGCGTAAAGAGGACGAGGTTCGAGCGGCTTTTGCCGCCGGTATCGAGACACAGTTGGGGTTGCTGTGTGCTGACGCCGTGACGGCCCAAGGCGAAGAGGGCGCCCAGGCTCGCGCCACGCGGCTTGCCGCTATGGCGCAGGCGCTCGGCGCGATTGTGATGTCGCGGGCTTGCCCCGACGACTCGTCATTGGCAGATGAAATTCTTACGGCCAGTCGCGACGCGATCCTCGCGTCACTGGTGCCCGCCGAGCCTGCTGCGCAAGCCTGAAGGCTTAGCGCCGCGCAATGTCCGAAAAGTAAAACTTGTCCAGCGTATGCCGCGACTCGGTGTACTCGAACTGCCGCCCGTCCTGCAAAAACGTCTGGTTGCTCACCACGATCACGTGGCTTTGGCCGTCGAGGTCCAGGTGCGCCTGGTCATCTTTGCTGCGGGGCAGGGCTTCGATGGTGCGTTGCGCGTAGCTGATCTGCAGTTCCAGCGTTTGCTCGATAAACGCGTAGATCGACTGTTCGGCGATGACCCGGTCCAGCCCCGGGATCAGCTCGGCGACGAAATGGTTGATGTCGAGGATCACCCGTTTGCCGCCGATGCGTCGCACCCGTTTGATGCGCGTGATCAGCGTGCCGGGCTCGGCTTCGATGTGCTGCAGCAGCGAATCTTCCAGCGCTAACTGAGTGAATTCGACGACTTCGGTGCGTACGTCGTCGCCCAGGTCGGCGTGGGTTTCGTGGAAGCTGACGATGCCGCCCATTTGAAATTCAATCGGTTTGGGCGACAGCACGAAGGTGCCTTTGCCATGAATTTTTTGTGCAAAACCACGTTCCTGCAACTGCTCGATAGCACGGCGCACGGTGCCGCGGCTGGCTTGGTAGGCATCCATCAGTTCGGTTTCGGAGGGAAGGCGTGTGCCGCGCTGCAGGCGTTCCGTGGTGATGCTGGCAAGCAGATCGGTATAGATCTGGTTGTATTTACTCATGGGGATAGCTCTGTGCCCGACGCGATGAAGGTGGACTGCGCGTTCAAGGCAGGAACCTTAGTGGCAGAGGTGGCCTTTGTCCATTGCACACCGGTGGACTATCGGAAATGTCCGACTTCATATTCAGAAAATATACTTTGTGTAACTCGTCTATACGAGTTATTGCTATCACTCGTACAGACGAGTAAGTTTGCCCTCGGCGTGCTGCCAATGACTGCCCCTAAATAAAAAAATCAAAGTGGATACCAAGCATGAGCCACGACTATTGCGCTATTGCCCGCCAGATTCTCGAAAACCTCGGCGGCCGCGACAACCTTGAACAAGCCGCGCACTGCGTAACCCGCCTGCGCCTGGCGCTCAAAGACCCGAACCTGGTCAATGGCAGTGCGCTGAACCAGGTCGATCTGGTCCAGGGTTCGTTCTTCACCGGCGGTTTATTCCAGGTGGTGATCGGCCCCGGTGAAGTCGAAAAGGTCTACGCCGCGCTGCGCGAGCAAACCGGGCTTGCCGCCGCCACCATCGCCGACGTCAAGCAAAAGGGCGCCGACAAGACCAACGCCCTGCAGCGACTGGTGCGGGTGTTTTCCGATGTGTTCATGCCGATTTTGCCTGCGCTGATCATCGCCGGCCTGCTGATGGGCGTGAACAACTTGATGGGCGCCAAGGGCATGTTCATCGAGGGCCAGACGCTGCTGGAGGCGTATCCGAACCTGGATGGCCTGTGGAGCCTGATCAACCTGATGGCCAATACCTCGTTCGTGTTCCTGCCGGCGTTGGTGGGCTGGTCGGCGGCCAAGCGTTTTGGCGGCAGTGAAATCCTTGGCATCGTGCTCGGCCTGATGCTCGTGCACCCGGACCTGCTGAATGCCTGGAACTACGGCAAGGCGGTGGCCGGCCTCGACGGCCAAAGCCTCCCTTACTTCGACATTTTTGGTGTGTTCCAGATCGAGAAAGTCGGCTACCAAGGCCAGATCCTGCCGATCCTGATGGCCGCCTACGTAATGAGCGTGATCGAAAAGTGGCTGCGGGCGCGAGTGCCTAATGCGATTCAACTGTTGGTTGTGCCGATCACCACCATCGTCGTCACCGGCGTGCTGGCACTGGCGATCATCGGCCCAGTCACCCGCCACCTCGGCATCCTGATCACCGAAGGCGTGGTCACGCTGTTTGACCTGGCGCCGATGGTTGGCGGGGCGATTTTCGGCCTGCTGTACGCGCCGCTGGTGATCACCGGCATGCACCACATGTTCCTCGCCGTCGACCTGCAGCTTATTGCTACCCAAGGCGGCACGTTTATCTGGCCGATGATCGTGATGTCCAACCTGGCCCAAGGCAGCGCGGCGCTCGCGGTGTTTTACATGGCCCGCAATGCGCGCGACAAAAGCATGGCCTCGACCTCGGCGATTTCGGCTTATTTCGGCATCACGGAACCGGCGATGTTCGGGGTGAACCTGCGCTTTAAATTTCCGTTTTATGCCGCCTTGATGGGCTCGGCGCTGGGCAGCATTTTCCTCTCGCTGAACAAGGTTACCGCCTCGGCTATCGGCGTCGGCGGCTTGCCCGGGTTTATCTCGATCGTGCCGCAGTCCATCGCGGTGTTTGTGGTTGGCATGGTCATCGCGATTGTCGTGCCGTTTGTTTTGACCTGTGTGTTGAGCATGAAGATTGTTCGGCCGGGGTATCGCGTCGCCTGATCCAGCGCTTTCGCGGGCAAGCCCGCGCCCACATTTGATTGCATTCCAAGCTGAAGGAGTCTCCATGCACAACTGGCAGCACTCGGTGATCTACCAGATCTACCCAAAAAGCTTCCACAGCCACGCGGGTAACGCCACCGGTGACCTGCTGGGCATCGTCGAGAAACTCGATTACCTGAAATGGCTCGGCGTGGATTACCTGTGGGTCACCCCGTTCCTGCGCTCGCCGCAACGCGACAATGGCTACGACATCAGCGACTACTACGCCATCGACCCCAGCTACGGGAGCATGGCCGATTGCGACCGGCTGATCAGCGCGGCGGCGAAGCGCGGCATCAAGCTGATGCTCGACATTGTGGTCAACCACACCTCCATCGAGCATGAGTGGTTCCAGCAAGCGCGCAGCAGCCTCGACAACCCGTACCGCGACTTTTATATCTGGCGCGACCAGCCGAACAACTGGCAATCCAAGTTCGGTGGCTCGGCCTGGGAATATGAAGCGCAAACCGGCCAGTACTACCTGCACCTGTTCGACCACACCCAGGCCGACCTGAATTGGGACAACCCCAAGGTGCGCGCCGAGGTGTTCAAGTTGATGCGCTTCTGGCGCGACAAAGGCGTGGGCGGTTTCCGCCTGGACGTGATCAACCTGATCTCCAAGCCCGCCGATTTCCCCGAAGACACCAGTGACGGCCGCCGCTTCTACACCGACGGCCCTAACGTGCATGAATACCTGCAGCAAATGCACCGCGAAGTCTTCGCAGGGCATGACCTGATCAACGTCGGCGAAATGTCGTCGACCCGCCTGGACCACTGCATTCGTTATTCAAACCCGGCGTCGAAAGAGCTGTCGATGACCTTCAACTTTCATCACTTGAAAGTCGATTACCCGAACCTGCAAAAGTGGGTGAAGGCTGATTTTGATTTCTTGCAACTCAAGCAAATTCTTTCCGACTGGCAGATGGGCATGCAGGCCGGCGGCGGCTGGAACGCGTTGTTCTGGTGTAACCATGACCAGCCGCGTGTGGTCTCGCGGTTCGGTGACGACGGCGAGCACCGCGTGGTCTCGGCCAAGATGCTCGCCACTGCATTGCACTTCCTGCACGGCACGCCGTATGTGTACCAGGGCGAAGAAATAGGCATGACCAACCCGGGTTTCGACACGATTGAGCAGTACCGTGATGTCGAGACCTTGAACATCTTCCGCCTCAAGCGCGATGCCGGTGAGACCGAGGCCTCGAGCATGGCGGCAATCATGCAAAAGTCGCGCGATAACGGCCGCACACCGATGCAGTGGAACGCCGAGGCGAATGCCGGTTTCAGCCGTGGCGAACCGTGGATCGGCCTGGCGGCCAACGCGGCGCAGATCAATGTCGAAGCTCAGTTGGATGACCCGGCTTCGGTGCTGCATCACTACCGCGCGCTGATTGCGTTGCGCCGCCACGAGCCGCTGATCCAGACAGGCATTTATCGCCCACTGCTGCAAGACCACCGCCAGGTTTGGGCGTACCTGCGCGAAGGCGAGGGCGAACGCTTGCTGGTGCTGAACAACTTTTACGCCCAACCCTGCGAAATCCAACTGCCCGACCACGTGATCAACGCGGCCACCGAGCAACGCCTGCTGATCAGCAACTACCCCGACAGCCCGGTGCTCACGCGCACGGTGGCGTTGCGCGCTTACGAATCGTTTGTGCTGCACCTCAAGGACTGAGACCCGCTCCAACCCCTGCGTGAGCGTGCAGGGGCGCTTCGCCAAACCATAATAAAAATACCGGAGTGCTTCATGAAAACCACCCTAAAGCTGGGCCTGCTTGCGTCCTGTTTCACTGCCCCATTTGCCGCTGATGCCTTGGAATTTGCCGGTTACTTGCGCAGCGGCGCGGGTACTTCAACCGGCAGTGGCAAGCAGCAATGTTTCCAATTGCCGGGGGCGCAAACCAAATACCGTTTGGGTAACGAATGCGAGCAGTACGCCGAATTTGAAGTGCGTCAGGACCTGCTGACCTTCGATGACGGCTCGGTGCTCAGCGTCGATGCCATGGCGTCGCTGTACAACCAGTACGACCGCGCCCTGAAGTTTCAGGGTGAAGACAACGGCTCGGCGCGCATGCCGCAGATGTACGCGCAATGGTCCAACCTGCCGAGCCTGAATGGCGGTTCGCTGTGGGCCGGTCGGCGTTACTACAAACGTAATGACATCCATATTTCCGACTTCTATTACTGGAACCAGAGCGCCACCGGCGGCGGTGTTGAGGACGTGCTGATCGGCGGCCTCAAGTACAGCTATGCGCTTTCGCGCAAGGACAACCTGTACCAGAAGCAATACGTCACTCGTCACGACTTTAACGTGGCGGGCTTCAAGACCAACCCCGGCGGTGAGCTGGAATTGGGTTGGAGCTACATCGACAAGGCCGGTGGGCGTGACGCCAACAGCGGCTGGGCGCTCACGGCGCAGCACGTGCAGCAAGCGTTCCTCGGCGGCAAAAACAAATTTGCCTTGCAGTACGGTGAAGGCCCCGGCACCGGGTTGGGTTATACCGGCGACACCACTCTGGACAAGAGCAGCAAAAGCTACCGCGCCGTGGAGTTTTTTGACTGGCAGGTGACGCCGCGTTTTGGTGGGCAAATCGAGGCGGTGTACCAAAAGGACGTTCGCGCAGGCCGCCGCGATCAAAACTGGATGTCCATCGGTGTGCGCCCGGCGTATGCCATCAGCGAGCAGTTCAAGCTGGTCAGCGAACTTGGGCACGATCAAGTCGAGGCCGCCGGCGGCACGCGCAAACTGAGCAAATTTACCTTCGCTCCAACCTGGTCGCCTAACGGGGCAGATTTCTGGGCGCGGCCGGAAGTGCGTTTGTACTACACCTATGCCACCTGGAACCAAGCGGCCAAACGCGCGGCGAATGAACTGGCGGCGGGCTCGGCCTTGTCCGACACCGGCGCCTACGGCACGGCGCGGCATGGCTCGAACGTGGGTGTGCAGGTCGAATACTGGTGGGAATAACCCGCACTCAGGTGGGTGAGCTTTATGTGGGATCTGTGCATACACCCAATGATTTTTACAGAACACGACAACAGGTGAAGTGATGACCACAACTCAACCCCTGCAACTGCTGGCGCCCCTGTCCGGCGTGCTGCTGGCGCTGGATCAAGTGCCCGACCCGGTGTTCGCCAGTCGCATGATCGGCGACGGCCTGTGCATTGATCCCACCTCGCAGACCCTTTGCGCGCCGTTGGCCGGCGTGATCAGCAATATCCAGAACAGTGGCCACGCGGTCAGCGTGACCGACGACAACGGTGTGCAGGTGTTGCTGCACATCGGCCTGGATAGCGTGAACCTGGCAGGTCAGGGGTTCACTGCTCTGGTGCAGGAAGGCCAGCGAGTCGCGGTTGGCGAACCGCTGATTGAATTCGATGCTGACTACGTGGCACTTAACGCGCGCAGCCTGTTGACCCTGATGCTGGTAGTCAGCGGCGAGCCGTTTGAGCTGCTGATGCCGGGTGGCGGTGTGGTGGAGGTGGGCCAGCCGCTGCTGCGCGTATCGCCGGGCGATGCGGTGCAAACCGTGGATCAAGAGGGCGGTGAAGCGTTGTTCTCCGAGCCGCTGACCTTGCCCAACGCCAACGGTTTGCACGCACGCCCTGCGGCGGTGCTTGCCCGCGCGGCAAAGGGTTTCAACGCAAGCATTTACCTGCACAAGTACACCCAGCGTGCCAACGCCAAATCGCTGGTAGCGATCATGGCGTTGCAAACGGTGCAGGGCGACACCTTGCAGGTCAGTGCGGCGGGCGAGGATGCCGACGAGGCCATCAAGGCACTCTCCGCGTTGTTGGCCGAAGGCTGCGGTGAGACGGTTGCGGCACCTGCCGGGGTGGTTGAACCGATTGCGCCCGCAGTGCCGGTAGCGTCGGCAAGCGTGCTGCGGGGTGTATGTGCGTCACCGGGGTCGGCGTTTGGCCAAGTGGTTCAAGTGGTTGAGCCTGAACTGAAGATCACCGAACAGGGCGCAGGCGAGGCGGGCGAACGTGCCGCGTTGCAGCGTGGCCTGCTGGCGGCGAGCGAGGCGTTGCGAGCCCTGCAAGCCACGTCGGCCGGCAGCGCGCAGGCACAGATATTCCGTGCCCATCAGGAGTTGCTCGAAGACCCGACCCTGCTTGAGCAAGCGCATGCCCTGCTGGCCAACGGCAAAAGCGCTGCCTTTGCCTGGAGCCGCGCCACGCTGGCGACCGCCACATTGTTCCAGGGCCTGGGCAATGCGCTGCTCGCCGAACGTGCGGCCGATTTGACCGATGTCGGCCAGCGCGTGCTGAAACTGATCCTGGGTATTCAAGACAGCACCTGGGACCTGCCCGAGCAAGCCATCCTGATCGCCGAGCAATTGACGCCCTCGCAAACCGCCAGCCTGGATACGCGCAAGGTCCTGGGTTTTGTCACCGTTGGTGGCGGTGCGACCAGCCACGTGGCGATCCTCGCGCGTGCGCTCGGCCTGCCGGCGTTGTGCGGCGTGCCGGTTGACGTGCTGGCATTGGCCAACGGCAAACAAGTGCTGCTCGATGCCGACAAAGGCGATCTGCACCTGGCACCCGACCTTGCCGAAATCGCCCAACTGCAGGCCGCCCGCCAGCAGCAAGGGCGAAGGCGACAGCGTGAAGTGGCGCAGGCAGCGTTGCCGGCCACCACCCGCGACGGCCATCAGGTTGAGGTCACGGCCAACGTTGCCTCATTACACGAGGTAGAACAGTCGCTGACGCTGGGTGCCGAGGGCGTCGGTTTGCTGCGTTCGGAGTTCCTTTACCTCGACCGCAATCGCGCGCCCAGCCCCGAAGAACAGGCCGGCACCTACTGCGCAATCGCCCGCGCCCTGGGCACCCAGCGCAACCTGGTGGTGCGTACGCTGGACGTGGGTGGCGACAAGCCGTTGGCCTATGTGCCGATGGCAAGCGAGACCAACCCTTTCCTTGGTTTGCGCGGTATTCGCCTGTGTCTGGAGCGCCCTGAACTGTTGCGCGAGCAGTTCCGCGCGATTCTTTCGAGTGCCGGTTTAACGCGGCTGCATATCATGTTGCCGATGGTCAGCCTGCTCTCGGAATTGCACCTGGCGCGCAAGCTTCTGCAGCAGGAAGCGCTGGCGCTGGGGCTCACCGAGCTGCCGAAGCTGGGCATCATGATCGAGGTGCCCTCCGCTGCGTTGATGGCGGATGTGTTTGCGCCGCATGTGGATTTCTTTTCCATCGGCACCAATGACCTGACCCAATACACCCTGGCCATGGACCGCGACCACCCGCGCCTGGCCAGCCAGGCGGATAGCTTTCACCCCTCGGTGCTGCGTTTGATCGCCACCACCGTGAAGGCTGCGCATGCGCATGGCAAGTGGGTGGGTGTGTGCGGTGCGCTCGCGTCCGAAGCACTGGCGGTGCCGGTATTGGTCGGGCTGGGCGTGGATGAGTTGTCGGTGAGTGTGCCGTTGATTCCGACCATTAAAGCTACCGTGCGCGGTGTGGACTTGGCCGACTGCCAGCGCATCGCCCGCCAAGTGCTGGGCCTGGAAGAGGCCGCGCAAGTGCGCGAGGTGTTGCGCGTTTATCACGCGGCTATCGTTGAAACTTCACCTGCTTTGGAGGGCTGAGCATGTTTGAAAAATTACAGCAGGCGTTCTGGAAGGCCCTGACGCCGGATTTGATCGCGGAGACTGCGACGGTGGCGACACCGGGTTTGTTGTCGGCCGATGTGCTGAGTGCGTTGGGCGGGGCGGGTAACCTCAAGTCGCAACAGCGCGTGGCCCTGACGCGGGTGCGCGTGCAGTTGCTGGATGCGGGGCGCCTGAATGCGCAGGCGTTGAAGGCGGCGGGTGTGCCGGCGGTGATGGTATTGGCGGGTGGGGTTGTACACTTGGTCACCGGCCTGTAAGCCAAGCACAGATCAAAATGTGGGAGCGGGCTTGCTCGCGATTGCGGGGTTTCAGATAAGTATTTTTCAACTGACACAGCGCAATCGCGAGCAAGCCCGCTCCCACAGTTGACTGCATTGTATGTTGAAAAAAATCAGTCTCAACCAAATTGCCGGCCAGGATTCACAACTGCGGGTTGTCTTCCGGCGGCTTGGTCTTGTCCACACCCGGCACGTGCAAGTTACCGTCAACCACTTGGTTACCTTCCAACTGCGGTTGCGTCACCCACGTGAGGATGTCGTAGTAACGCCGGATGTTAGCCACAAAATGCACCGGCTCACCGCCACGTGCATAGCCGTAGCGGGTCTTGCTGTACCACTGCTTCTGCGACAGGCGCGGGAGCATCTTTTTCACGTCCAGCCACTTGTTCGGGTTCAGGCCTTCCTTTTTCGCCAGGATTCGCGCGTCGTCCAGGTGGCCGGTGCCGACGTTATAGGCGGCCAGGGCGAACCAGGTGCGGTCCGGCTCGGCGATCTTGTCGTCCAGCTCATCCTTGATCTTGGCCAGGTACTTGGCGCCGCCCATGATGCTTTGCCTGGCATCCAGGCGGTTGGACACGCCCATTGCCTGGGCCGTGTTCTGGGTCAGCATCATCAGGCCGCGTACGCCGGTCTTGGAGGTGACGGCCGGTTGCCATAGCGATTCCTGATAGCCGATGGCTGCGAGCAAGCGCCAATCGACCTTTTCTTCCTTGGCATACGCGCGAAAGTGCTTTTCATACTTGGGCAGGCGCTGCTGCAAATGCTGCGCGAAGGTGTAGGCGCCGACGTAGCCGAGTACATCCACGTGCCCGTAATAGCGGTCTTTGAGGCGCTGCAGGGTGCCGTTTTTTTCGACCTTGTCGAGGTAGCTGTTGATCTCGTTGAGCAGGCTGTTGTCATCGCCTGCCGCCACGGCCCAGCTCTGGTTGCTGGCATTGCCGAGGTCGAACGCCACGCGCACGTTGGGGAAGTACACCTGGTTCATCGCGACTTCATTGGAGTCCACCAGCGTCAGGTCGATTTGCCCCTCGTCGACCATGCGCAGCAAGTCGACCACCTCAACCGCGTCGGACTCTTCGTATTCAATCGCCGGGTTCTGCTTTTTCAGCGCGGCCAATTGCTCAGCGTGGGTGCTGCCTTTAAGCACCATGATCTTCTTGCCCACCAAGTCCGCCGCACTGGTCGGGCGGGACTGGCCATTGCGGTAGATGATCTGCGGGGTCACTTCGAGGTAAGGATGCGAGAAACGCACCTGTTGTTCGCGCTGCTCGCTGCTGACCAGGCCGGCGGCGGCGAGCACCGGGCCCTTGGGCTTGCCCAACTGGCCGAACAGGTCATCGAGGTTGTCGGCGGTCTCGATCTCAAGCTTCACCCCCAGGTCGTCGGCAAAACGCTTGACCAGTTCGTATTCGAAACCGGTTTCACCGTTGCGGTCCTGGAAATAAGTCGCCGGGCTGTTCCGGGTAATCACCCGCAATACGCCATCCTCCTTGATTCGCTCGAGCGTGCTGGGTTTATCAACACAGGCGCTGAGCATCAGGAAGAGTCCGGTTGCGATGAGCCATTTAGCGCATCGCGGGCGCAAAGCAGTAGGGGAGAACATCTGCGCAGTATACGCAAACGACCCACGGCGCCATATCTCGACAGCACGGGGCTTGTCTGCTAGCACCCGCAAAACCGGGCTGAAGCCCGCAGAAACGTGGGCTGGCGAAGGTTTGTGACGGTTAAAATAACTGCGCGCAATGTCCGCGATACTGCCCTGATACCGTGCAAACCTTGCCAACTGACGTTCGGCAGCGGCCAGCGGTACCGTTTCGGGTGCCGTTGGCGCAGGTTTACGCTAGAATGCACGGCCTCAAAGCACACCCCTTCCCGAGGCTGTCCCGAAGATGTTGATCCTGCGCGGCGCTCCTGCCCTTTCTGCCTTTCGCCACAGCAAACTCCTTGAACAACTGAGCCAAAAGGTTCCAGCGGTTACAGGCCTGTATGCTGAATTTGCTCACTTCGCCGACGTTACCGGCGTGTTGACCGCCGACGAACAGCAAGTGCTCGCACGCCTTCTGAAGTACGGTCCCAGCGTTCCTGTTCAAGAGCCTGACGGCCGCTTGTTCCTGGTGCTGCCACGGTTCGGCACCATTTCGCCCTGGTCGAGCAAGGCCAGCGACATCGCCCGCAACTGTGGCCTGGAAAAAATCCAGCGCCTGGAACGCGGTATTGCCTTCTATGTAGCAGGGCAGTTCAGCGATGCCGAGGCCGAGCTGATCGCCAGCAGCCTGCACGACCGCATGACCCAGATCATCGTCAGCCAGTTGGAACAGGCTGCCGGCCTGTTCAGCCACGCCGCGCCCAAGCCGCTGACCGCGATTGACGTGCTCGGCGGTGGCCGCGCCGCTCTCGAGAAGGCCAACACCGAACTGGGCCTGGCGCTCGCCGAAGACGAGATCGACTACCTGGTCGACGCCTTCAACGGTTTGAAACGCAACCCGCACGACATCGAACTGATGATGTTCGCGCAGGCCAACTCCGAGCACTGCCGTCACAAGATCTTCAACGCCAGTTGGGACATCGACGGTCAGAGCCAGGAAAAAAGCCTGTTCGGCATGATCAAGAACACCTACGTGATGCACAGCGAAGGTGTTCTGTCGGCTTATAAAGACAACGCCTCGGTGATCGTCGGCAGTGTTGCCGGGCGTTTCTTCCCGGACCCTGAAACCCGCCAGTACGGCGCGGTGCAGGAGCCGGTGCACATCCTGATGAAGGTTGAAACCCACAACCACCCGACCGCGATTGCCCCGTTCCCTGGCGCAGCCACCGGTTCCGGCGGCGAGATTCGCGACGAAGGTGCAACCGGGCGTGGCGCCAAGCCAAAGGCGGGCCTCACCGGTTTTACCGTGTCCAACCTGCAAATTCCGGGTTTCGAACAGCCGTGGGAAGTGCCGTACGGCAAGCCCGAGCGCATCGTTACCGCGCTGGACATCATGATCGAAGGCCCACTGGGCGGCGCCGCGTTCAACAACGAATTCGGGCGCCCGGCGCTGACCGGCTACTTCCGTACCTTCGAGCAGTCCATCACTACACCGCGTGGCGATGAAGTGCGCGGCTACCACAAGCCGATCATGTTGGCCGGCGGCATGGGCAACATCCGTGAAGAACACGTACAGAAAGCCGAGATTCTGGTCGGCTCCAAGCTGATCGTCCTCGGCGGCCCGGCGATGTTGATCGGCCTCGGCGGCGGCGCTGCGTCCTCCATGGCCACCGGCACCAGCTCGGCTGACCTGGATTTCGCCTCCGTACAACGCGAAAACCCGGAAATGGAACGCCGCTGCCAGGAAGTCATCGACCGTTGCTGGCAGTTGGGTGACAAGAACCCGATCAGCTTCATCCACGACGTCGGCGCGGGCGGTTTGTCCAACGCCTTCCCGGAACTGGTCAACGATGGCGAGCGCGGTGGCCGTTTCGAACTGCGCAATATTCCAAACGACGAGCCGGGCATGGCCCCGCACGAAATCTGGAGCAACGAATCCCAGGAACGTTACGTGCTGGCCGTTGGCCCTGAAGACTTTGCGCGCTTCCAGGCCATCTGCGAACGCGAGCGCTGCCCGTTTGCCGTGGTCGGCGAAGCCACTGCCGAGCCGCAACTGACGGTTACCGACAGCCACTTCGGCAACAACCCGGTCGACATGCCGCTCGAAGTGCTGCTGGGCAAAGCCCCGCGCATGCACCGTTCGGCCGTGCGTGAAGCCGAGTTGGGCGATGACTTCGACCCAAGTTCGCTGGAACTGGCCGACAGCATCGAACGCGTGCTGCACCACCCCGCTGTGGCGAGCAAAAGCTTCCTGATCACCATCGGCGACCGCACCATCACTGGCCTGGTTGCGCGTGACCAAATGGTTGGCCCGTGGCAGGTGCCGGTGGCTGACGTTGCCGTCACCGCCACCAGCTTCGACGTCTACACCGGTGAAGCCATGGCCATGGGCGAGCGTACGCCGCTGGCCCTGCTGGACGCCCCGGCGTCGGGCCGCATGGCGATTGGTGAAACCCTCACCAACATTGCCGCGTCGCGCATCGGCAAGCTGTCCGACATTAAACTGTCGGCCAACTGGATGTCCGCCGCCGGCCACCCCGGTGAAGACGCGCGCCTGTATGACACTGTGAAAGCAGTCGGCATGGAGCTGTGCCCGGAGCTGGGGATCACCATTCCGGTGGGCAAGGACTCGATGTCCATGGCCACCCGTTGGAACGATGAAGGCACCGACAAGAGCGTTACTTCGCCGCTGTCGCTGATCGTCACCGGTTTTGCACCGGTTACCGACATCCGCCAGACCCTGACCCCGCAACTGCGCATGGACAAGGGTACCACCGACCTGATCCTGATCGACCTCGGCCGTGGCCAGAACCGCATGGGCGCCTCGATCCTCGCGCAAACCCACGGCAAGCTCGGCAAACACGCGCCGGACGTGGATGACGCCGAAGACCTCAAAGCCTTCTTCGCCGTGATCCAGGGCCTGAATGCCGACGGCCACCTGCTGGCTTACCACGACCGCTCCGACGGTGGTTTGCTGACCAGCGTGGTAGAGATGGCCTTCGCCGGCCACTGCGGCCTGAACATCGTGCTCGACAGCGTTGCCGAGGATGCGTTTGAAATCAACGGCATCCTGTTCAACGAAGAGTTGGGCGCAGTGATTCAGGTGCGCCAGGACGCAACCCCGGACGTGCTCGCGCAATTCAGCGCCGCTGGCCTGGACGACTGCGTGGCGGTGATCGGCCAGCCGATCAACAACGGTGAAATCAATATCTCCTTCAATGGCGATACCGTGTTTGCCGGCCAGCGCCGTTTGCTGCAACGCCAATGGGCTGAAACCAGCTACCAGATCCAGCGTCTGCGCGACAACGTTGAGTGCGCCGAGCAGGAATTCGACGCGATCCTGGAAGAAGACAACCCGGGCCTGAGCACCACGCTCAGCTTCGACGTCAACCAGGACATCGCCGCGCCTTACATCAAAAAAGGCATTCGCCCACAAGTGGCCGTACTGCGTGAGCAGGGCGTCAACGGCCAGGTGGAAATGGCGGCCGCGTTCGACCGCGCCGGTTTTAATGCGATTGACGTGCACATGAGCGACATCCTCGCCGGTCGCGTTGACCTCAACGAGTTCAAAGGCCTCGTTGCCTGCGGTGGTTTCTCCTACGGCGACGTATTGGGTGCCGGTGAAGGCTGGGCCAAATCGGCCCTGTTCAACAGCCGTGCCCGCGATGCGTTCCAGGGCTTCTTCGAGCGCAACGACAGCTTCACACTGGGCGTGTGCAACGGTTGCCAGATGATGTCCAACCTCAGCGAACTGATCCCGGGCAGCGAGTTCTGGCCGCACTTTGTGCGTAACCGTTCCGAGCAGTTCGAAGCCCGTGTCGCCATGGTGCAAGTGCAGGAGTCCAACTCGATCTTCCTGCAAGGCATGGCCGGTTCGCGCATGCCAATCGCCATCGCCCACGGTGAAGGCCATGCCGAGTTTGAAAACGAAGAAGCCTTGCTCGAAGCCGACCTGTCCGGCTGCGTGGCCATGCGTTTCGTCGACAACCACGGCAAGGTTACCGAAACCTACCCGGCCAACCCGAACGGCTCGCCGCGCGGGATCACCGGCCTCACCAGCCGCGACGGTCGTGTGACCATCATGATGCCGCACCCGGAGCGTGTATTCCGCGCTGTGCAAAACTCGTGGCGCCCGGAAGAGTGGGACGAAGACGGCGCCTGGATGCGCATGTTCCGCAACGCTCGCGTGTGGGTGAACTAAGGCGGTGTACAAGCTTGCCTTCTTTGTGCCCACAAGCCATGTGGAGACGGTGAAAACCGCCGTCTTCGCAGCGGGTGGCGGGCGCATCGGCGACTACGACAGCTGCGCCTGGCAAGTGCTGGGCCAAGGCCAGTTTCGCGCGTTGGACGGCAGCCAGCCGTTTATCGGGCACGTCGGCCAGGTTGAAGTGGTTGAAGAATGGAAGGTGGAGCTGGTGGTGGCGGATGAGTTGATGGTGGCTGTCGTGGCTGCGCTCAAGCTAAGCCATCCCTACGAGACACCGGCGTATGAGGTGTGGCAACTGGCGGATTTTTGATCCGACGGCTGTGAAACGAGAAACCCGCTGGGCCATCACGGACAGCGGGTTTTTTGTGCCTGGAAAACAGAAACTCCCTACAGAGGCTTTGTCGCCAGCGACGGTAGTGTGCCGCTCGGGTGCTTCGAGACAACGTATCCGCATCAGTGGCCGCGTGGATGTCTCGGGCTTGGACCCAGTCGAGAAGGTGTTCCTAGATGAAGAAGAACCAGTGGATCGCAGGCAGTGCTCTGGCGGCTATGTTGATGGGTGCCGGAGCCGCTTGGGCCGTTAAGCCCGAGGCCAAGGGCAACGTCCAGTTTTACGATTCCGGGCGTTTTGACCTGCCATTCTCGGATGGCGTACGTGTAGGCAATGTGTTCTACACCGCCGGGGAAATCGGCGACGCTCACGGTGCCGACAAAGTGGTGCCAGGCGGTATCGTGCCGGAATCGCGCCAGGCGTTGGAAAACATCAAAACCACGCTCAAAGCCAACGGCTATGCGATGACCGACGTCGTGAAGTGCACGGTTTTCCTGGAAGATATTAAGGACTGGCCAGCTTTCAACGACGTCTACAAAGAGTATTTCAAAAAGCCTTACCCGGCGCGTAGTGCGTTCGGCGGCACCCAGTTGGCCTGGAGTGCCAAGATGGAAATTGAGTGCATTGCGGCGAAGTGATGCGTTCGGATTGATTCGCTGGTTGTGAAACTGGAAACCCGCTGGGCCAATGTGGTCAGCGGGTTTTTTGTTGGCTGTCAGGGCCTCATCGGGAGCAAGCCCCCTCCCACATTGGCGTGATGTAGTACAGACAACCCGGTCAACTGTGGGAGGGGGCTTGCTCCCGATGAGGCCTAAGATATTTCTTACAAACCTTTCAGGTTGCCCCTCGAAACTGACGTCACTAAGGGGTGGCTGTGCGCGGGAGACCTTAGGGTCACCGGGGTCCTGGCGACTCGGTCTTGCAGGCCCGTGCACAGCTGCCACCCATCAACTGCAAGTGGTGCCGGTAGCTCCCATTTTTGCCAGGAGTTTTACCATGGTCAAAGACAGTCCAAATCTTCCGCTGGGCGCGGAGCGTCCAAGGCGGCATTACCACGCTGAGCGTGGGAAAGATCATGTGAAGTTAATCGGGTTGACGGTGATGTTTTTATAAATTACTGTATGAATGTACAGTAAATGTGCACATGGCCAGGACGGCCATGTTTCATTCTTGACCCGAATAACCGGGTCTTATGATTTAAGAGAGGGAACTCATGTCTTATCCAGAAAGCAAACTCACTGGCCTCACCGGCTTTGCCAAAGCCGCTAAAGTGACCGGCGGCTGGTCCGGCCCGGTTGTCAGTATCACCACCCTTGATCAACTCAAAGCCAATATCGGTGATGCCACACCGCGCGTGTTGGTGATCAACAGCAATATCTCAACCTCCAGCCTGACCAAAGTTTCCCTGGGCTCGAACAAAACCCTGGTCGGTTCTTTCCAGAACCGTACGCTCAATAACATCCACTTTCGGGCGACCGCCGCTTCGCAGAACATTATTTTTCAAAACATCATCTTCCAGCATTCCGCCAGCATCAAAGACAACGATGACATCCAGCTGTACCTCAACTACGGCAGCAAGTACTGGATCGACCATTGCTCCTTTGTAGGCCATGGCTGGTCCACCAACGATGGCAGCCTCGACAAGCTGCTGTACATCGGCGACAAGGCTGACTACACGACCATCAGCAACTGCTTCTTTGGCAGCCACAAGTACGGTTTGATCCTTGGCCACCCGACCGATGACAACAACACCGCTTTTAATGGTTTCCCACGCCTGACGATTTGCCATAACCGCTTTGAAAACATGGAAGTGCGTGCACCGGGGTTGATGCGTTATGGCTACTTCCACGTCTATAACAACTACATCAACAAGTTTCACCTCGGTTTTACGCTGGCGCAAAACGCCAACATTCTTTCCGAGAGCAACCACTTCGGTGAGGGCAGCGAGAATAAAGGCATGTTGGATGATAAAGGCAACGGCACATTTACCGACATTGGCAGTGTGCCTGCGATCACTAATCAGAAGTCGCCAAAAGCGCAGTGGACGGCTTCTTCCAACTACACTTACGCCTTGAAAACCGCCGCACAAGCGAAGGACTTTACGGTGAAAAATGCGGGGGCACAGTCGGCGAACCTGGTGTTTGGCGGCTAAAGCGATCTGCAACCAGGCGCCTGAGTTATTGGGCGTCTGTTGAACCCATCGCGAGCAAGGCCGCTCCCACATTTTGATTTGTGAACACATTCAAATGTGGGAGCGGCGGTGCGACGATTCGACTTGCTCGCGATTGGGCCATAACAGCCACTACACCTCTAAACCCTGCCACCCACCAACCGTGCCAACGCCTCACCCAACCCCGAAGCATTGTCACCCACCAGCAGGTGCAAAACACCGCCGTCCAGTCGACTGACGCCTTGGCAACCAAGCGCGGTGAGCTGATCGTGCGACACCACCGATTCATCCCCCAACTCTACGCGCAACCGGGTCATCGCCACCGCTTGTAACTGGCGCACATTGGCCCGACCGCCCAAGGCATTCAGCCATTCTTCGGCCTCCTGCTCATTCACCGCAATCGGCTTATCCACCGCTGCGACCGCGACAGGCACCGTCGCCACAAAGGCGGGCATCGCCAAGCGAATCTCATCGGCGATGCTGTCCGCCATCGGCCCGACCACTACCTGCAAGCTCCCGCCATTGCCTGGCCGAACCACGGCCATGGCGCCGAGTGCTTTCAGTTCGGAGTCGACCACCTTGTTGCGGTCGCGCATGTCCAACCGCAAGCGCGTGGTACACGCGCCCACACTCAGCAGATTGTCCGCGCCGCCCAGCGCACGGATGTACGCGCTGGCGCGTTGGTTGTCGCTCATCGCTTCGGCCTGCACCACCGGAATATCTTCACGGCCTGGCGTCTTCAAGTTAAAGCGGCGAATGCAGTAGTTGAACACGCTGTAGTAGATCACCGCGTAAGCCAGCCCGACCGGGAACACCAGCCAACCATTGGTGGACTTGCCCCAGCCCAGCACCATGTCGATAAACCCGCCGGAGAAGGTAAAGCCCAAGTGGATATTCAACAGGTTGGTCACCGCCATCGACAGGCCGGTGAGCAGCGCGTGGACCAAATACAAAAACGGCGCGAGGAACATGAACGCAAATTCAATCGGCTCGGTCACCCCGGTCAAGAACGAGGTCAGCGCCATCGAGAGGAAAATCCCGCCCATCACTTTGCGCCGCTCCGGCAATGCGTTGCGGTACATCGCCAGGCACGCGGCGGGCAGGCCGAACAGCATCACCGGGAACATGCCGGTCATGAACTGGCCGCCTTTCGGGTCGCCGGCAAAGTAGCGGGTCAGGTCGCCGGTGACGACGGCGCCGGTCACCGGGTCGGTAAAGCTGCCGAACACAAACCACGCCATGTTGTTGAGGATATGGTGCAGGCCGGTGACGATCAGCAGGCGGTTGAACACGCCGAACACGAACGCGCCGAAGCTGCCGCTTTCCATCAGCAACACGCCAAAGCTGTTGATACCTTGCTGAATCGGCGGCCAGATCAGGCCGAATATCACCCCTAAGCCCACCGCACTGAAGCCGGTGACAATCGGCACAAACCGCCGCCCACCAAAGAAGGCGAGGTAATCCGGCAGCTTGATGTCCTTGAAGCGGTTGTACAGCCCGCCCGCCATCAAGCCGCTGGCGATACCGGCGAGCATGCCCATGTTGATGCTGGTGTCCATCACCTTGAGCGTGGAGACCATCACCAAGTAGCCAATCGCACCCGCCAGGCCCGCCGTGCCGTTATTGTCGCGGGCAAAACCCACGGCAATGCCGATGGCGAAGATCAGCGCCAGGTTGGCGAAGATCGCCTGCCCGGCGTCGTGCATCACGGCGATGTTCAACAGGTCGGTGTCGCCCAGGCGCAGCAAGAGGCCGGCGATGGGCAAGATTGCGATCGGCAGCATCAGCGCGCGGCCGAGGCGTTGCAAGCCTTCGATAAAATGTTGGTACATGGCGTGTCTCCCTTTTTTTTTTGTTGTCAGCTCAGCGGCCAGTGGTGGTGACAGGCTTGGCGAACGGCTTTGGCGCTGCTCAGGTCGAGCAGGCCTTGGCTCAATTGCCGGCATTGCGTCGCGTCCAGGTGGCGGACGCGGTCTTTGATTTCGCCGATTTGCGGCGGGCTGACCGACAGCTCGCGCACGCCCAGGCCGATAAGCACCGGCGTGGCCAGCGGGTCGGACGCGAGCGCGCCGCATACACCCACCCAACGGCCATGTTTGGCTGCGCCCAGGCAGGTTTGCGCGATCAGTCGCAACAGCGCCGGGTGCAAGGCATCGACCCGCGCGGCGAGGCCTGCGTGGTCGCGGTCCATGGCCAGGGTGTACTGGGAAAGGTCATTGGTGCCGATCGACAAAAAGTCTGCGTGCTCAGCCAATTGCTCGGCCATCAGCGCGGCAGCGGGCACTTCGATCATCACCCCCAGTTGCGGGCGTTGGGTCAGTTCCAGCTCTGCGCACAACTCATCCAGACGCCGGCGGATTTGCAGCAGTTCGTCGACTTCGCTGACCATCGGCAACAGGATGCGGCAGCGTTCAAGCGGGCGCACGTGCAGCAGCGCGCGCAGTTGTTGGTCGAGCACATCCGGGCGCACTTGGGCCAGGCGAATGCCGCGCAGGCCCAGCACCGGGTTGGCTTCGACCGGCAGCGGCAGGTAGTCGAGTTGTTTGTCGCCGCCCACGTCGATGGTGCGGATGATCACCGACCTGTCGCCCATGGCATCCAGCACGGCTTGATAGGCCTGGCGCTGCTCCTGTTCATCCGGCGCGGTGCGGCGGTCGACGAAGAGAAATTCTGTGCGCAAAAGGCCAACACCCTCCGCGCCGTTTTCAAATGCCACCTCGGCTTCGGCACTGGAGGCGACATTGGCGGCGACTTCGATGCGCACGCCATCGCGGGTTTGCGCAGGCTGTTGGGCGTGGGCCTGTTGCTGTTGGCGACGCAGCGTTTGCGCCTCGCGAAGCTGGTGCACTTCGGCGTGGCGCGCCGCGTTGGGTGCAAGTTCCAGGCGGCCGTTGGCAGCATCCAGCACCACGCGTTGGCCTTGTGGCACATCCAGCAGTTCGGCGCCCAGCGCGACCACGCAGGGCAAGCCTTTGCCGCGCGCGAGGATGGCGACGTGGGACGTCGCGCCGCCTTCGGCCATGCAGATGCCGGCTGCGTTTTGCGCACTCAGTTGCAGCAGGTCCGAGGGGGTCAGTTCATGCGCGCTGACGATTGCGCCAGCAGGCAGTTCGACGTGCCAGGTTTCACCCAGCAGCGCACGTAATACACGCTGTTGCAGGTCGCGCAGGTCGTTGGAGCGCTCGGCAAACAGTGGCTTGCCCAATGCCAGCAACACCGCGCACTGCGCCTGTATCGCATCGCGCCAGGCGTGGGTGGCGGCGCTGCCGTCTTCGATGGCCGCGGTGGCTGCTTGCAGTAACGCTGGGTCTTCGAGCAGGGCCAGGTGCGCCGCGAATATCTCCTCTTCCTCGACCTGCTTGCGCTGCCGGGCATGGTTCAGCGTGGTGCGGATTTCGTCGCGCACTTGCTCAAGCGCTGCGTGCAGCCGTTGCAATTGTTCAGCGGCGACGTGGTTGCCAGTGTCGTGCGCCAACTCGATGCCGGTAAGGCGAAACAGCGGCCCGCAGGCCAGCCCCGGCGCCGCACACACACCGTGCAATACCCCGGCTTCGGTATTGACCCGACGTACAGCGACCACAACCGGTGCGTGGTGTTCTTCTTTGATAGCGACCGACAGCGCGGCGACCAACGCCTGCAACGCGGCTTCGGCATCCTGGCCGCGGCAGCTGAGGCGCACCTCATCGCCTTCGCCAATGCCCAGCCCCATCAAGCCGATCAAACTGTCGCACGTCGCCGACTTACCGGCGAAATGCAGCTGCGCCTGGCTGCTGAAACCTTGCGCGGTCTTGCGGATTAACGCGGCGGGGCGCGCATGCAGGCCGCCACGGTGAGTAATGCGCACGCTGGCGCTGACTTCCGCGACCGAGTTATCCACAGCCGTCTGCGTTGTGCTGGTTGAGCGCGCCACAATCTGCAACAACGGCTCGCCAACCTTCACGGTTTTGCCGGCAATCGGCCGCAGTTCAAAGTCATCGCTATTGGTCAGAATGATCAGGCTGACCAGGCTTTTGCACTGGCGCGCAACGCGGTCCAGATCAAACTGCACCAGCGCCTGCCCAGCGCTCACCCGCGCACCTTCCTGCACCAGCACGGTAAACCCTTCGCCCTTCAACTCCACCGTGTCGATGCCCACATGCAGCAACACCTCGGCACCGTTTTCGGCGCGAATGCTCAGCGCATGCCCGGTGCGCGCAACCTGCATGATCACCCCGTCACACGGCGCGTGCAGGCAGCCATTCAGCGGGTCGATGCCGATGCCGTCGCCCAGCGTGCCGCTGGCGAACACTTCATCGGGAACATTGCGCAGGCTCAGCACCGGCCCGCTTAAGGGGGCGCTGAGGGTCAGTTGATTATTGTTGTTGGACATGGGCACGGTACTCATCAGGAAAACGCTGCAAACCACTCAGTGAGTGCGGGTAACTTTGCTCAGGTGACGCGGCTGGTCCGGGTCCATGCCCCGAGCGACTGCCAGGCCTGCGGCCATCACGTAAAAACTCTGGATCGCCAGGATCGGGTCCAGGCTGGGGTGTTCGGCGCGGCTCAGGGTCAGGTCGCGCTCGGCAATGTCGTCTGGCGCGGCCAGCAACACGCGGGCGCCGCGCAGGCGCATATCGGCGGCCAGGCTCAACAGGCCAGCTTGTTCGGCGCCGCGTGGGGCGAACACCAGCAACGGGTAGTTTTCGTCGATCAACGCCATCGGCCCGTGGCGCACTTCGGCGCTGCTGAAGGCTTCGGCCTGGATCGCCGAGGTTTCCTTGAGCTTGAGCGCTGCTTCCTGGGCGATGGCAAAGCCTGCGCCACGGCCGATCACCATCAATTGCTGACAGCCGCGCAGGGCCTCGATGGCATTGCTCCAGTCTTGCTTGGCGGCTGCGCGCAACTCATCGGGCAGCGCGCGGCAGGCCTGCAACACATCAGCCTCCTGGTTCCAGTGGCCGATCAACTGCGCGCTGGCGCTGAGGGTGGCGATAAAACTTTTGGTCGCGGCCACGCTGAGTTCCGGCCCGGCGCACAGCGGCACGTGGTATTCGCAGGCGGCTTGCAGTGGCGAGTCTTCGGCGTTGACCAGCGAAATGCTCAAGGCCCCGCGTTTGCGAAGCAGGCGCAAGCTGTCGACCAGGTCCGGGCTTTGCCCCGACTGGGAGAACCCGAACGCCACCTGGCCGCTGACCTTCAGCGGCGCTTGCAACAAGGTCACTACCGACATCGGCAACGACGCCACCGGAATGCCCACGTGTTGCATGGCCAAGTAGGCGAAGTAGCTGGCGGCGTGGTCGGAGCTGCCGCGCGCGATGGTCATCGCCACCTGTGGCGGTTGATGGCGCAGGCGAGCGGCCACGGCTTCCAGCAGCGGGTCGAGGCGTTGCAGTTGCGCGGCCACGGCGTCACCGGAGGCCAGTGCCTCTTCAAGCATTTTTGAAGTCAATGGTTTCTCCTTCGACCATTACGTCGGTGAGGTGCAGGGAGCGGTCCATGCGCACGCAGTCGGCAAAGCTGCCGGGTTGCAGGCGCCCGCGTTCTGGCAGGCCCAGGTAGTCCGCAGGGAATTGCGACAGGCGTTGTGAGGCTTCGCTGATCGGCAGGCCGATTTTCACCAGGTTGCGCAGTGCCTGGTCCATGGTCAGGGTGCTGCCGGCCAAAGTACCGTCGGCCAGGCGCACGCCGCCCAGGCATTTGGTCACCGTGTGGCTGCCCAGCTTGTATTCGCCATCAGGCATACCGGCGGCGGCGGTGGAGTCGGTTACGCAGTACAGGCAAGGGATCGAGCGCAGCGCCACGCGCATGGCGCCGGGGTGCACGTGGAGTAAATCCGGGATCAGTTCTGCGTACGTGGCGTGGGCCAGGGCGGCGCCGACGATGCCGGGTTCGCGGTGGTGCAGCGGGCTCATGGCGTTGTACAAATGCGTGAAACTGGTGGCGCCGGCGGCGAGGGCGGCGACGCCTTCTTCATAGCTGCCCAAGGTATGGCCGATTTGCATGCGCACGCCGCGCTGGCTGCACGCGCGGATCAGCGCGTCGTGGCCGGCGATTTCCGGGGCGATGGTGATCACCCGGATCGGTGCCAGGCGCAGGTAGTCCTCGACTTCGGCCAGCAACGCGGTGTGCGCGAAGTTGGGTTGTGCGCCGAGTTTTCCAGGGTTGATGTAAGGCCCTTCAAGGTGCACACCGAGTACACGCGCGCTGCCGCTCGGGCGTTGCTCACAGAAGCTGCCGAGTTGGCCGAGCACGCGGGAAATTTCGTCGACCGGCGCGGTCATGGTCGTGGCCAACAGCGAGGTCGTGCCAAAACGCACGTGGGTGCGGGTGATGGTTTCGAAGGCGCCAGCGCCCTCCATGATGTCTTTGCCGCCACCGCCGTGTACGTGCAGGTCAATAAAGCCTGGCAGCAGGTACGGCAGGTCATTGTCAGCCGGGTCGCACGGCGTGCCTTCGGTGGCGACCACTTTGCCGTGTGCGTGGACCAGGCGGCCACGAATCCAGCCTTGGGGCGTGAGGATATTGTCTTCGGACATGGGGCAGTTCTCTAAGTCTGGCAATGGGCGGCAACGGCCTGTTGACGCGGCGTTCTAACGTCGAAGCTCTGCGACAAAGTCGTAGTAGTCGTTGCGGCAGTAGGTGTCGGTGATTTCAATCGGCGTGTTGTCGGCGGTGTAGCCGACCCGAGTCATCAGCAGCATGGCGGTGCCGGGGACAATGCCCACCAGCGTGGCGAACTCATCCGAGGCATTGATCGCCTGGATATGTTGCAGGGCACGCACGATGGGTTTGCCGATGCCGTCGAGGTATTCGTAAAGCGAATTGCCGATGGCCTGTGGATGCGGCAGCACCGAGGCGGGCATCGCGGTCATTTCAATCGCCATCACCGTATCGTCGGCTTTACGCAGGCGTTTAAGCCGCGCGACTTTGTCGGTGGGCGACAGCGCGAGGCGGATCAGCTCTTCATGGGTCGGCTGGGTGATGTCGCGCTCCAGCCACTGTGAGCTGGGCACAAACCCCTTGAGCCGGAGCATTTCGCTGAACCCCGAGAGGCGTGACAGCGGTTGTTCCAGGCGTGGCGTGATGAACGTGCCGGAGCCTTGGCTACGGCGGATCAGGCCTTGCGCAAACAACACTTCCAGCGCTTTGCGGGCGGTGACCCGCGAGAGGCTCAACTGCTCGCTGAGGACGCGTTCGGACGGCAACGCCTGCTCGGATTTCCACTGGCCGGCATGGATCGCAGCTTCGAGGTTGCGCGCCAATTGCAGGTACAGCGGCGTCGATTGTTTGTCGTCGGGGCGCAGCGCCAATATGGGGTTCATCATTAAGGTTTCCGACGCCGTTATTAGAGTGTTGTCGCTCGGTAATGGCTGGAAACTAATACCACTTAAATACCATGTCAATGCTGCAAAAACGGTGCAGGCAATGGTTTATAGGCACTTTATGGGTGCGTGGTGGCCAGTGGTATTAGAGAGGTCTTTGGCGCGCGCAGAAGTGTGCCGCCCGCGCAGTGAACTGGTATTCACCGGCAGGCAGTCGTGAGGGCGGGAAATATTTTTGAAATTTATTACCGGTGGTCAGCGATCAAGGCCGAATCTCGATCATCGTGCCGTCCTTGACCAGGTTCCACACTTCGCGCATGTCCACGTTGCGCATGCCGATGCAGCCGTCGGTCCAGTCCAGCGTATGGAACCACTGCTCCGGGTATTCCTCGGTGTCGGGGGTGCCGTGAATCATGATCATGCTGCCCGGTTTCACACCCTCGCGGCGCGCGCGGGCGGCGTCACTGATGTTCGGGTAAGAGATGTGCATGGCGAGGTTGTAACGGTCGCTGTTTTTACGCCAGTCGATCCAGTAAAAGCCTTCCGGCGTGCGGCGGTCGCCTTCAAACAGCTTGGCGCCCTTGGGGTTTTTGCCCAGGGAAATGCGATAGGTCTTGAGCGGCTTGCCGTCGTTGATCAGTTGTAACTGGTGGGCAGACTTGAGCACCAGAATTTTCTCGACAGGTTTGCCGCCGATGATTTCCACCGAAGAGGCCGACGACAGGGTAGCGAACGACAGGCACATAAGAGCGAGCAACCAACGCATTAAAACGTTTTCCCTTTTAAAAGGTGCGGCCTGGAGTTGTTATTTGGCCGACCGCGTCATCGGCGGCACCGACTCGCTGCGCACCGGGAATGCTTGTTGCCGACGGTCAGCGAAGAAGCATTCTAAGGTACGCCCGACCGTGCGGAAAGCCAGCTCGGACCAAGGGATGGAAGCTTCATCGAACAGTTGCACTTCAAGGCTTTCGGGGCCTGCGGCAAAGTCCAGGTCAACCAGCTCGGCGCGGTAGAAAATATGCACTTGGCTGATGTGCGGCACGTTGATCAAGGTGTACAGGCTCAGGTTACGCACGCGAGCGCAGGCTTCTTCCAGGGTTTCGCGTTCGGCGGCTTGTTCCACGGTCTCGCCGTTTTCCATGAAGCCTGCGGGCAGGGTCCAGAAACCCAGGCGCGGCTCGATGGCGCGGCGGCACAGCAGCACTTTATCGCCCCATACCGGCAGCGTACCGGCAACGATATTGGGGTTCTGATAGTGAATGGTCGAGCAGTGGTCACACACAAAGCGCAGGCGCGAGTCGCCTTCGGGAATGCGTTGGGTCACCGGTTTACCGCACTGGCTGCAGAAGTTCATGCTGGGGTTCCTGAAGAGTGGGCACATCTTGGCTTGGTGCCAGGCTTTACTGCAAGTTGTGGTTTAACGACAGGCAGCGGGTTTTGGGGTTGGGCGCCCGCACGCTTTGGTGCATGATGCAAGGTAGCCAACAGACCGAGATGACTCATGCTGGACGAGCTCCTTCGCCGGGTAAGCAACCATACCCCGCACACTCTCGAAACCGACGGGCGCTTCCCCGAGGCTGCCGTGTTGGTGCCGATTACCCGCAGTGATGAACCTGAGCTGATCCTGACCCTGCGCGCCAGCGGCCTGTCGACCCACGGCGGCGAAGTGGCGTTCCCTGGCGGGCGCCGCGACCCTGAAGACCCCGACCTGATCTTTACCGCGCTGCGTGAGGCGCAGGAAGAAATCGGCCTGCCGCCGGGGCTGGTGGAAGTGATCGGCCCGTTAAGCCCGCTGATTTCATTGCATGGCATTCGTGTCACGCCTTTTGTCGGCGTCATCCCGGACTACGTCGAATACCTGGCCAACGACGCCGAAATCGCCGCGGTGTTCAGCGTGCCGCTGGAGTTTTTTCGCCAGGACCCGCGTGAACACACCCACCGCATCGATTACCAGGGCCGCAGTTGGTACGTGCCCAGCTATCGCTTCGGCGAATACAAAATTTGGGGCCTGACCGCGATCATGATTGTCGAGCTGATCAACCTGCTGTATGACGATGCCCACATCAGCCTGCACCAACCGCCCAAGAGCTTCATCACTACCTAAGCCATCGTTTGAATGGCGCGCCGTGAGGAAACACCATGAAATACCGCTTGGGCGACGCCCGCGTAGAGACTCATCCACACAGCTGGGTGGCCCCGAATGCCACGCTGGTGGGCAAGGTCAAGCTTGAGGAAGGCGCCAACGTGTGGTTCAACGCGGTATTGCGTGGCGATAACGAACTGATCCTGATCGGCAAGAACAGCAACGTGCAGGATGGCAGCGTGATGCACACCGACATGGGCTACCCCCTGACGCTGGGCACCGGCGTGACGATTGGCCATAACGCCATGCTGCATGGCTGCACCGTCGGCGACTACAGCCTGATCGGCATCAACGCGGTAATCCTCAATGGCGCCAGGATCGGCAAGCACTGCATCATCGGCGCCAATTCGCTGATCGGCGAGGGCAAGGAAATTCCCGACGGGTCTTTGGTGATGGGCTCGCCGGGCAAAGTTGTGCGTGAGCTGACCGAAGCGCAAAAACGCATGCTCGAAGCCAGCGCTGCGCACTATGTACACAACGCGCAGCGCTATGCGCGTGACCTGGTTGAGCAAGAACAATGAACCCGACCGAACGCCCCGTCGCCTCGCCGTGCGTGAGCATTTGCGCGCTGGATGATGACGATATTTGTACGGGCTGCCAGCGTAGCGTGGAGGAGATCACGCGTTGGAGCCGCATGGACAATGCCGAGCGCCGGGTGGTGCTGGGGTTGTGCCATGAGCGGGCGTTGGCGAGCGGGTTGGTGTGGATGCCGCCGGGTAAATCCGGCGCCTGACAGACCGCTATCGCGAGCAAGCCCGCTCCTGTGGGAGGGGGCTTGCTCGCGATGAGGCCCCTGAAGACGACATATTCAGAAATGTGAAGTACCCTAGCCGGCTTGTTCACAGGTCCCGTCCGCCATGCTCTTCCTGATCGCTTACATCAGCAGTGTCGTGCTGATCAACTTCGCTTTTTCCACCGCCCCGCACCTGGATGTGATCTGGTCCGCGTGGGGCGGCCTGGTATTTATCTTGCGCGACATGGTGCAAACGCGCTTCGGCCATGGCGCGATCATCGCCATGTTGGCCGCGCTGGCGCTGTCGTACATCACCTCCGACCCGTCCATCGCGCTGGCCAGCGCCACCGCGTTCGGCCTGTCGGAGTGCATCGATTGGCTGGTGTTCAGCATCACCAAACGCCCGCTGCATGACCGCCTGTGGATAAGTTCGGCGCTGAGCATTCCTATCGATACCTTTATCTTTTTCGGCCTGATCGGCGCGCTGACGCCGGCGGTGGCAGGCACTGCATTGGTGTCCAAATTCGCCGGCGTGACGGTGGTGTGGCTGATCATGGCCTGGCGTATCCGCCAGCGCGCCGTCGCCAACTAAGGCCAATTTTTACAGTTCATGTAAAATGCCGGCCTTTCTCCCCATGATCCGCTCCCCTGAGGACCTGAGATGACCCGAATCGGAACTCCATTGTCGCCAACCGCGACCCGCGTTTTGCTGTGTGGCTGCGGTGAGCTGGGCAAGGAAGTGGTAATCGAGCTGCAACGCTTGGGCGTTGAAGTGATTGCCGTGGATCGCTACGCCAACGCGCCGGCCATGCAGGTTGCGCACCGCAGCCATGTGATCAACATGCTCGACGGCGCCGCCTTGCGTGCGGTGATCGAAGCGGAAAAGCCGCACTTCATCGTGCCGGAAATCGAAGCCATCGCCACCGCCACGCTGGTTGAACTGGAAGCCGAAGGCTTCACCGTGATCCCGACCGCGCGCGCCACCTCGCTGACCATGAACCGTGAAGGCATTCGTCGCCTGGCCGCTGAAGAACTGGACCTGCCGACTTCGCCGTACCACTTCGCAGACACCTTCGAAGACTACAGCAAGGCTGTGCAAGACCTCGGCTTCCCGTGCGTGGTAAAGCCGGTGATGAGTTCGTCGGGCAAGGGCCAGAGCCTGTTGCGCAGCACTGACGACGTGCAAAAAGCCTGGGAGTACGCTCAGGAAGGCGGCCGTGCCGGTAAAGGCCGCGTGATCATCGAAGGCTTCATCGACTTCGATTACGAAATCACCCTGCTGACCGTGCGTCACATCGGCGGCACCACCTTCTGCGCACCTGTCGGCCACCGTCAGGAGAAGGGCGACTATCAGGAATCCTGGCAGCCGCAAGCCATGAGCCCGATTGCCTTGGCGGAATCCGAGCGGGTTGCCAAAGCGGTGACCGAGGCACTCGGTGGCCGTGGCCTGTTTGGCGTGGAGCTGTTTATCAAGGGCGATCAAGTGTGGTTCAGCGAAGTGTCGCCGCGCCCACATGACACCGGTTTGGTGACCCTGATTTCTCAGGACCTGTCGCAGTTTGCCTTGCACGCACGCGCCATTCTGGGCCTGCCGATTCCATTGATTCGTCAGTTCGGGCCTTCGGCGTCGGCGGTGATTTTGGTGGAAGGGCAGTCGACTCAGACTGCATTCGCCAACCTCGGCGCGGCGTTGAGCGAGCCGGACACGGCGTTGCGTCTGTTTGGCAAGCCGCAGGTGAACGGCCAGCGCCGCATGGGTGTGGCGTTGGCACGGGATGAGTCGATTGAAGCGGCGCGGGCCAAGGCTACGCGTGCTTCGAAGGCTGTTGTGGTAGAGCTCTAGAACCGCGTCGCTTGCATCGCGAGCAAGCCCGCTCCCACATTTTGAACTGTGAATGCTTTCAAATGTGGGAGGGGCCTGCTCCCGATAGCGGTCTATCAGGCCACCTTGTTCAAATCATTATCACGCGTCTCTTTCAGGCACAGCACGGCAATCAAGCTGAGCAATGCCGCCGCCGACACATACCCGCCCACATAACTCAGCCCACCCATCGCCACCAGCTTGGTCGCGAAGAACGGTGCGGCCGATGCCCCGACAATCCCACCCAGGTTATACGCCGCCGACGCGCCGGTATAACGCACACGGGTCGGGAACAGTTCCGGCAACATCGCGCCCATCGGCGCGAAGGTTATGCCCATCAGGAACAGCTCCAATGCCAGGAATAACGCCACGGCCCACGTCGAGCCATGGGTCAGCAGCGGCTCCATGGTGAACCCCGACAAAATCGCCAGCACCGCGCCGACGATCAGCACCGGCTTGCGCCCGTAGCGATCACTGGCCAGTGCCGCCAGCGGTGTCGCCAGGCCCATGAACAACACGGCGAAACACAACAGCCCAAGGAAGGCTTCGCGGCTGTAACCCAGCGTTGAAACGCCGTAGCTCAGGGAGAACGCGGTGGTGATGTAGAACAGCGCATAGCACACCACCATCGACGCGGCGCCAAGTAACACTGGCAACCCGTGTTGGCTGAAGAGTTCCACCAGCGGCACTTTCACCGGCGCTTCGTTGGCCACGGCATGGGTGAACACCGGGGTTTCATGCAGCTTCAGCCGTGCATACAGGCCCACCATTACCAGCGCGGCGCTGAGGATGAACGGGATACGCCAGCCCCAACTGCGAAATTGCTCGTCGTTCAGGCTCATGGCCAATATCAGGAATAAGCCGTTGGCGGCCAAAAAGCCAATCGACGGGCCGAGTTGCGGGAACATGCCGAACCAGGCGCGTTTGCCTTTAGGCGCGTTCTCGGTCGCCAGTAGCGCAGCGCCACCCCATTCCCCGCCAAGGCCCAAGCCCTGGCCGAAGCGCAGCACACACAAGAGGATCGGCGCCCAGGCGCCGATGCTGTCATAACCCGGCAGCAAGCCGATCAGCGTGGTGCACACGCCCATCAGCAGCAAGGATGCGACCAATGTGGATTTGCGCCCGATACGGTCGCCGAAGTGGCCGAACAGCGCCGAACCCAGCGGGCGGGCGATAAAGGCGATGCCGAAGGTCAGGAACGACGCGAGCATCTGCGCGGTACCGGAGGTCTGCGGAAAGAACACGGGGCCAATCACCAGCGCTGCCGCGGTAGCGTAGATATAGAAGTCGTAAAACTCGATGGCGGTGCCGACGATGCTCGCGGTCGCAACCCGTGCGGTCGAGTTGAGCGGGGCGGCGGGCGCGGCCTCGTTATAGGTGCTGCTCATTGAGGTATCCCTGAAGGTCATTGCGCGTTTGGACGCGGATTATTATTGGTCGAACACCCATGGGTCAGGGTTGTGCGCCGCGCGGCTCGGGATGGGAGCAAACACGCGGTGGGGCAGGGCCGGTAAGCCGCCCCGATTATAGGAAGGGGTGTGCGCATACAACAAGGGCAGTGTGGGAGGGAGCAAGCCCCTTCCCACATTGGACTGAGTCGTGTCAGTCAGGTCAGGCAGCCACCGGCACTCGGCTGGTGTGCCAGATCAGCACTTTGCTGACGCGGTTGTCCTCGGTTTCGAGGATTTCCAGGCGGTAGCGGCCGATTTTCAGGCATACCGCGCAGTCCGGAATAGTCTCCAGCGCTTCGGTCACCAGGCCGTTAAGGGTTTTGGGGCCGTCACTGGGCAGGTGCCAACCGAGGCTTTTATTCAGCTCGCGGATCGACGCGGCGCCGTCGATGATGTAGCGGCCGTCGGGCTGCGCTTCAATATGCGGGTTGTCCGCACTCTGTTCGCTTTCGAATTCGCCGACGATTTCTTCAAGGATGTCTTCGAGCGTAACAATGCCCAGCACTTCGCCGTACTCGTCCACCACCATGCCCAGGCGGCGTTGCTGTTTGTGAAAATTCAGCAATTGCAACTGCAGCGGCGTGCTTTCCGGGACGAAGTAGGGTTCGTGGCAGGCGGCCAGCAAGGCTTCTTTGCTCAGCGTGGCGTCGGGCAGCAGGTGTTGAATCTGCCGCGTATTCAGCACGGCCTGCACCTGGTTAATGTCGCTGTGGAACACCGGCAGACGGGTACGCTGGGAGCAGCGCAGTTGCTCGATGATGTCCTCAATCGGGTCGTCCAGGTTGATGCCGTCCACTTCGCTGCGCGGCACCAGGATGTCGTTGACCGTAATGTTGTCCAGCGCATGAATGCCGGGCATGCCAGGCGTGCGGTCGTCGTCTGCGTCGGGCTGCGGTTCATCGTCGTGCTCGGGCAACGGCTCGTCGCTGTTTTTCACCGTGCCGGATTTGCGCGCAAAGGGGCGCAGCAACAACAGGCTGATGCCATTGAGCAACCAAGCCAGCGGGTAGAGCATTTTCAACGGCACGCCCAACAGCGTGTTGCCAAAACCCAGCACCGCTTGTGGGTGGCGAGTGGCCAAAGCGCGCGGCAGGTAATCGGCCAGCACCAGCAGCACGGCGCAGGAGATCAGCCAGCCGAGCCATGGGCCATTTTGCGCCCAAGCGTAAATCGCCAGCAGGGTGCACAGAATCACCACTGCAGCGCGACACAAGCTGTTGCACAGAATCAGGCTGTGACGTGGGAAGTTCAGGCGGGCGGCGGCTTTGTCACCCTGGCGTGTACCGGGGCGCAGGGCCAGCAGGTGTTGTTGCGCGGCTTCAATGGCGGTAAACAGCGCCGCCCACAAAACCAGCAAAGCGATTACCGCGAGCATCGGCCCAAGGGGCAAGTTGTCCATGATTGCTGCCCGTCAGATATGCAGGATGTATTCGCGAACCAGCTTGCTGCCAAAATAGGCCAGCATCAGCAGGCAGAAACCGGCCAGGGTCCAACGTATCGCCTTGTGCCCGCGCCAGCCGAGGCGGTTACGGCCCCACAGCAACACGCTGAACACTACCCAGGCCAGGCACGCCAGCAGGGTTTTGTGCACCAGGTGCTGGGCAAACAGGTTTTCGACGAACAACCAGCCGGAAATCAGCGACAGCGACAGCAGCGTCCAGCCGGCCCAGAGGAACCCGAACAGCAGGCTTTCCATGGTTTGCAGCGGCGGGAAGTTCTTGATCAGCCCGGACGGGTGCTTGTTTTTGAGTTGGTGGTCTTGCAGCAACAGCAGCAATGCCTGGAATACCGCGATGGTAAACATGCCGTAGGCGAGGATCGACAGCAGTATATGCGCGAGGATGCCCGGCTCTTCATCAATCACTTGCACGGTGCCGGTCGGCGCAAATTGCGCCAGCAACACCGTCAGCATGCCCAGCGGGAACAGCAGCACCAGCAGGTTTTCGACGGGGATGCGATAGCAGGCCAGCAGGGTCAGCGCGATCACGGCGGCGGCGATCAGGCTGGCGGCGCTGAAAAAATCCAGGCCCAGGCCGACCGGCGTCATCAAGTGGGTAAACAGGCTGGCGGCGTGGGCCAGCAGGGCGACGACGCCAAGGCCCACCAACAGACGTTTATCCGCTTTGGTGCCTTGGGCCAGACGAGTGCCCTGATAGAGAGTCGCAGCGGCATACACAATGGCGGCGGCGAGGCTGGGTAGCAAACTGGGTGACAAGGGGAGCATAAATCCTGATAGACAAGCCCGAAAGGCGCTGAGTTTGGCACACACCAACGCTGCACGAAAGACTCCCGGGCCAGACAGCGGGTGTGCACAGGCGCAGTCTTCGCTATAATCCGCGACCTGCCCACGCCGCAGGCTCGCCGAGCGCTGTTTTTAATAGCGATTTACCACAGCCTCGGCCGCCATTACCTCGGTCTACCGATGCACTTCGATGAATAGGGCCTGAAAGGATCGCGCATGTTTGAAAACCTGACTGACCGTCTCTCGCAGACGCTGCGCCACGTAACCGGCAAGGCCAAGCTGACCGAGGACAATATTAAAGACACCCTGCGTGAAGTGCGCATGGCGTTGCTGGAAGCCGACGTGGCGTTGCCTGTGGTCAAGGACTTCGTCAACTCGGTCAAAGAACGTGCGGTCGGCACCGAAGTGTCGCGCAGCCTGACTCCGGGCCAGGCCTTTGTGAAGATCGTGCAGGCCGAACTCGAAAGCCTGATGGGCGCGGCCAACGAAGACTTGAACCTCAGCGCCGTGCCGCCTGCCGTCGTGCTGATGGCGGGTCTGCAAGGTGCGGGTAAAACCACCACCGCTGGCAAACTGGCGCGCTTCCTTAAAGAGCGCAAAAAGAAAACCGTGATGGTGGTGTCGGCCGACGTTTACCGTCCGGCGGCGATCAAGCAGTTGGAAATGCTCGCCAGCGAAGTCGGCGTGACCTTCTTCCCGTCTGACCTGAGCCAAAGGCCGGTCGACATCGCCACCGCTGCGATTAAAGAAGCCAAGCTCAAGTTCATCGACGTGGTTATCGTCGATACCGCTGGTCGCCTGCACATCGACGAAGAGATGATGGGCGAGATCAAGGCGCTGCATGCCGCGATCAACCCGGTCGAGACGCTGTTTGTGGTCGACGCCATGACCGGCCAGGATGCGGCCAACACCGCCAAGGCCTTCGGTGACGCACTGCCGCTGACCGGCGTTATCCTCACCAAGGTCGACGGCGATGCCCGTGGCGGTGCTGCGCTGTCGGTGCGGGCCATCACCGGCAAGCCGATCAAGTTCATCGGTATGGGCGAGAAGAGCGAAGCGCTCGAACCGTTCCACCCTGAGCGTATCGCCTCGCGCATCCTCGGCATGGGCGACGTGCTCAGCCTGATCGAACAGGCTGAAGCCACGCTCGACAAGGACAAAGCCGACAAGCTGGCTAAAAAGCTCAAGAAGGGCAAAGGCTTCGACCTCGAAGACTTCCGTGACCAACTGCAACAAATGAAGAACATGGGCGGCCTCGGCGGCCTGATGGACAAGCTGCCGAACATCGGCGGTGTGAACCTGGCGCAAATGGGCAATGCCCAGGGCGCGGCAGAGAAGCAGTTCAAGCAGATGGAAGCCATCATTAACTCCATGACGCCGGCCGAGCGCCGTGACCCTGAGCTGATCAGTGGTTCGCGCAAACGTCGTATCGCCATGGGCTCCGGTACTCAGGTGCAGGACATCGGTCGCTTGATCAAGCAGCACAAGCAGATGCAGAAAATGATGAAGAAATTCTCCGCAAAAGGCGGAATGGCCAAAATGATGCGCGGCATGGGCGGTATGTTGCCCGGCGGCGGCATGCCGAAAATGTAAAGAATTCGAGCGGGAGCCTAGCTCCTGCTCCGACCCACAAGGATGTGGGATCTCCAGCAAACCCGCAGTTAGCGGGAGCTGACCAGCCGTTTTAACCGACGGCTCTATAGCAGATCTGAGTGGCACGCTGATAGGCGCCAGAAAAAGACATTTGCAAAAGTCCGGATATTCCTTAGAATATGCGGCCTTTCGGGCACCTATGCCCGCTGTGCATTTAGATTTGCAGCACCGACTACAGGAACGATGTTCACATGCTAACAATCCGTCTTGCCCTTGGCGGCTCCAAAAAGCGCCCGTTTTACCACTTGACCGTAACCGACAGCCGCAACCCGCGCGACGGTTCGCACAAGGAACAGGTTGGTTTCTTCAACCCTGTTGCTCGTGGTCAAGAAGTTCGTCTGTCCGTGAACCAAGAGCGCGTAGCCTACTGGCTGAGCGTTGGTGCACAGCCATCCGAGCGCGTTGCAAAACTGTTGAAGGACTCGGCTAAGGCCGCAGCCTGAGCAATATGAACGCGACGCCAACTGTTGCTGATGATTTGATCGTTATCGGCAAGATTTACTCTGTTCATGGCGTTCGCGGCGAAGTGAAGGTGTATTCCTTTACTGATCCGACTGAAAACCTGTTGCAGTACAAAACCTGGACGCTTAGGCGCGAAGGCAGTGTGAAACAGGTCGAGCTGGTCAGTGGACGCGGGAGCGACAAGTTCCTGGTCGCAAAGCTCAAGGGTCTTGATGATCGTGAAGAAGCGCGTCTTCTGGCCGGTTATGAGATCTGCGTGCCGCGCAACCTGTTCCCTGAATTGACCGACGGCGAGTACTACTGGTACCAGCTGGAAGGTCTGAAGGTTATTGATCAACTCGGGCAATTGTTCGGGAAAATCGATCACCTTCTGGAAACCGGCGCCAATGATGTAATGGTGGTCAAGCCTTGCGCTGGCAGCCTGGATGATCGCGAACGCCTGTTGCCGTATACCGAGCAATGCGTGTTGGCTATCGACCTGGCAGCAGGCGAGATGAAGGTGGAATGGGACGCGGACTTCTAAGCGTGGCTAATTTGCGCATTGAAGTGATCAGTTTGTTTCCCGAGATGTTTTCCGCCATCAGCGAGTACGGCATCACCAGTCGGGCGGTGAAACAGGGGCTGTTGCAGCTTACCTGTTGGAACCCGCGAGACTACACGACGGATCGGCATCACACTGTGGACGATCGCCCATTTGGCGGTGGCCCGGGCATGGTGATGAAGATCAAGCCCCTGGAAGACGCATTGGTTCAGGCCAAGGCCGCCGCCGGGGAGAAGGCGAAGGTAATTTACCTGTCCCCTCAAGGCCGTCAGCTGAAACAGGCTGCGGTACGCGACATGGCGAATGAGGAAGCATTAATCCTGATTGCCGGTCGCTATGAAGGCATTGACGAGCGGTTTATTGAAGCTCATGTCGATGAAGAGTGGTCGATTGGGGACTATGTTCTGTCTGGCGGCGAGCTGCCGGCGATGGTCCTGATAGATGCGGTTACACGACTGCTGCCTGGAGCTTTAGGGCATGCGGACTCCGCGGAGGAAGATTCCTTCACGGATGGTTTGCTGGATTGCCCGCACTACACCCGACCGGAGGTGTATGCGGATCAGCGTGTTCCCGACGTATTGCTAAGTGGCAATCACGCACACATCCGGCGTTGGCGTTTACAGCAGTCCCTTGGTCGGACCTATGAACGACGCGCCGATCTTCTGGAAAGCCGCTCGCTTTCTGGAGAAGAGAAGAAGCTGCTCGAGGAATACATCCTCGCGCGGGACGATAGTTAACAACGTATCGATGGTAGGTCCATTGACTTACCTTAGGAGCACAGCATGACTAACAAAATCATCCTTGCACTCGAAGCAGAGCAGATGACCAAAGAAATCCCTACCTTTGCCCCGGGCGACACTATTGTCGTTCAGGTGAAAGTGAAGGAAGGCGACCGTTCGCGTCTGCAAGCGTTCGAAGGTGTTGTTATCGCCAAGCGTAACCGCGGCGTAAACAGTGCTTTCACCGTGCGTAAAATCTCCAACGGTGTTGGCGTAGAGCGTACTTTCCAGACCTACAGCCCGCAAATCGACAGCATGGCCGTTAAACGTCGCGGTGACGTACGTAAAGCCAAGCTGTACTACCTGCGTGACCTGTCTGGCAAAGCAGCTCGCATCAAGGAAAAACTGGCTTAAGCCCAGCTTCCCGATGCAGAAAAAAGCAGCCTGCGGGCTGCTTTTTTGTGCCTGAAATTTGTCACTTTGCCGTTCATCCAGGTATTCCCCCTGTGGCAGCGGGCTTGCTCGCGATAGGATGTCACCGACAACACCTCTTCCACGCTTGAGCGCCTATGCCCGCCATCGACCACCCGCTGATTGACCGTTTCCTCGATGCCCTGTGGCTGGAAAAAGGCCTGTCCGACAACACCCGTCAGGCCTATCGCAGCGACTTGGCCCTGTTCAACGGCTGGATGCAGGAGCAAAACCTCGAACTGATCAATGCCGGCCGTGAGCTGATCCTCGATCACTTGGCCTGGCGCCTGGAACAGGGCTACAAACCCCGTTCGACTGCGCGTTTTCTTTCTGGCGTGCGTGGTTTCTATCGCTACCTGTTGCGCGAGAAACTGATCGCCGTCGACCCGACGCTGCAAGTCGACATGCCGCAACTCGGTAGACCATTGCCTAAATCCCTGTCGGAAGCTGACGTGGATGCCTTGCTCGCCGCGCCCGACTTGAGCGAGGCTATCGGCCAGCGCGACCGCGCCATGCTTGAGGTGCTGTACGCCTGTGGCTTGCGGGTCACCGAGTTGATCAGCTTGACCCTGGAGCAAATCAACCTGCGCCAAGGCGTGCTGCGCGTGATGGGCAAGGGCAGCAAGGAGCGGCTGGTGCCGATGGGCGAGGAGGCAATCGTCTGGGTCGAGCGCTACATGCGTGATGCTCGCAGTGAATTGCTCGGCGGGCGCCCCAGCGATGTGCTGTTCCCCAGCCTGCGCGGCGAACAGATGACCCGTCAGACGTTTTGGCACCGTATCAAGCACCAGGCCAAGGTCGCCGGGATCAGCAAGAGCCTTTCGCCGCACACGTTGCGCCATGCGTTCGCCACGCATTTGCTCAATCACGGTGCTGATCTGCGGGTGGTGCAAATGCTGCTCGGGCACAGCGACTTATCCACCACGCAGATTTACACCCATGTGGCGCGGGCACGTCTGCAAGAGATGCATGCCAAACATCATCCGCGCGGGTAAAAGTCTGTCGGAAAAGGCCCAATTTGCTTGTCGCAGTCTGCCCCCCGGCCCAACTGTGGTAGGCTTCGCCGGTTAGTTAAGGGGACGGTCTGACTTGTGTTTACAGCGCCTGGTTTGCATACCGGTGTTGCGCACCCGTCCCTGCATCTGCCTTCAGGAGTTCCCATGCGCTTGACCCAGATTATTGCCGCCGCAGCGATTGCGTTGGTTTCCACCCTTGTCGTCGCCGACGACGCTGCCGAGCAAACCATTCGCAAGAGCCTGGCCGCGCTGCAGCTCGACACGCCGATCGAAAGTATCAGCACCAGCCCGATGGCCGGCCTGTATGAAGTCAAGCTCAAGGGCAGCCGCGTGCTGTACGCCAGTGCCGATGGCCAGTACATCGTTCAGGGCTACTTGTTCCAGTTGAAAGACGGCAAGCCGGTCAACCTCACCGAGCAAGCCGAGCGCTTGGGCGTGTCCAAGCTGATCAACGGTATTCCGGTGGCTGAAACCGTGGTTTACCCAGCGATCGGCGAAACCAAAACCCATATCACGGTGTTCACCGACACCACCTGCCCGTATTGCCACAAGCTGCACGCCGAAGTGCCTGCGCTGAACAAGCTGGGTGTGGAAGTGCGCTACGTAGCCTTCCCGCGCCAGGGTCTGGGTTCGCCCGGCGACGAGCAGTTGCAGGCGGTATGGTGCTCGACCGACAAAAAAGCGGCGATGGACAAGATGGTCGATGGCAAGGATATCAAGGCGGCCAAATGCGCCAACCCGGTTTCCAAGCAGTTTGCCTTGGGCCAGTCAATCGGTGTGAACGGTACTCCGGCCATCGTTTTAGCTGACGGTCAGGTGATTCCGGGCTACCAGCCTGCACCACAAGTTGCCAAACTGGCACTGGGCGCTAAATAAACCAGCATCGTCGAGCCTTTGACGATCATGGCCCGCCGACAGATCGACGGGCCATTAATTGAAAGCCGCAGTGATGCGGCTGTTTTTCCGCGACCGACCCAGTGTCGGTCGTTTCATGGGGAGTTCTTCAGTGAAACCGGTCAAAGTTGGCATCTGTGGGTTAGGGACCGTCGGTGGCGGCACCTTTAACGTACTTCAGCGTAATGCTGAAGAAATTTCCCGCCGTGCAGGGCGCGCGATTGAAGTGGCGCAAATTGCCACACGCTCGCCAAAGCCTCAGTTCCAAACGACCGGTATTGCGATTACCAACGATGTTTTCGCCATTGCCACCAACCCTGAAATCGACATCGTCATCGAACTGGTCGGCGGCTACACCGTCGCCCGCGAGCTGGTGCTCATGGCCATCGAGAACGGCAAGCATGTGGTCACCGCCAACAAGGCGCTGATCGCCGTGCACGGCAACGAAATCTTCGCCAAGGCGCGTGAGAAGGGTGTGATCGTTGCGTTCGAGGCCGCTGTGGCGGGTGGTATTCCGGTGATCAAGGCGATCCGTGAAGGCCTGTCGGCCAACCGTATCAATTGGGTCGCCGGCATCATCAATGGCACCGGTAACTTCATCCTCACCGAAATGCGCGAAAAAGGCCGCACGTTCGAAGACGTGTTGGCTGAAGCCCAGGCGCTGGGTTATGCCGAGGCCGACCCGACGTTTGACGTGGAAGGCATCGACGCGGCGCACAAGCTGACCATCCTGGCGTCCATTGCCTTTGGTATCCCGCTGCAGTTCGACAAGGCCTACACCGAAGGCATCACCAAGCTGACCACTGCCGACGTGAACTACGCCGAAGCCTTGGGCTATCGCATCAAGCACTTGGGCGTAGCGCGCAGCACATCGGCCGGTATCGAGCTGCGTGTGCACCCGACGCTGATCCCGGCTGACCGCCTGATCGCCAACGTCAACGGTGTGATGAACGCGGTGATGGTCAACGGCGACGCTGCCGGTTCGACCCTGTTCTACGGCGCTGGCGCCGGCATGGAACCGACCGCGTCGTCGGTGATTGCCGACCTGGTGGACGTGGTTCGCGCCATGACCAGCGACCCGGAAAACCGCGTGCCGCACTTGGCCTTCCAGCCGGATTCGCTGTCGGCCCACCCGATCCTGCCGATCGAGGCGTGCGAAAGTGCTTACTACCTGCGCATTCAGGCCCAGGACCATCCGGGTGTGTTGGCGCAGGTTGCCAGCATCCTGTCGGAGCGCGGCATCAACATCGAGTCGATCATGCAGAAGGAAGTCGAGGAGCAAAACGGCCAGGTGCCGATGATCCTGCTGACCCATCGCGTGCTTGAGCAGCACATGAACGACGCCATCGCCGCCCTGGAAGCCCTGCAAGGCGTAGTCGGCCCGGTGGTGCGGATTCGCGTCGAACATCTAAATTAATTCAGCTGCAAGCGCAGGCGGCAGGCCTCAAGTAGAAGCAAATCTGCTTTAACTTGAAGCGTGTCACGTGAAGCTTGAAGCTCAAACCAAAGGTTTGCTCCTATGCGTTACATCAGCACCCGCGGCCAGGCACCGGCCCTGAATTTCGAAGACGTTTTGCTCGCAGGCCTTGCCACTGATGGCGGCCTTTATGTACCGGAAAACCTGCCACGCTTTACCCAGGAAGAAATCGCTTCCTGGGCTGGCCTGCCGTACCACGAGCTGGCGTTCCGGGTAATGCGCCCGTTCGTCACCGGCAGCATTCCGGATGCGGATTTCAAAAAGATTCTTGAAGAGACCTACGGCGTATTTTCCCACAGCGCTATCGCCCCGTTGCGTCAACTGAACGGCAACGAATGGGTGCTTGAGCTGTTCCACGGCCCGACCCTGGCGTTCAAGGACTTCGCTCTGCAACTGCTCGGTCGCTTGCTCGATTACGTGCTGGAGAAGCGCGGCGAGCGCGTGGTGATCATCGGCGCGACCTCCGGTGATACCGGCTCGGCGGCCATCGAAGGCTGCAAGCACTGCGAGAACGTCGACATCTTCATCCTGCACCCGCACCAGCGTGTGTCTGAGGTGCAGCGTCGCCAGATGACCAGCATTTTTGGTGAGAACATCCACAACATCGCCATCGAAGGCAACTTCGATGACTGCCAGGAAATGGTCAAGAACAGCTTCGCCGACCAGAGCTTCCTCAAAGGCACACGTTTGGTGGCAGTGAACTCGATCAACTGGGCGCGGATCATGGCCCAGATCGTCTACTACTTCCACGCGTCCCTGCAGTTGGGCGGCCCGGCGCGTTCGGTGTCGTTCTCGGTGCCGACCGGCAACTTCGGCGATATTTTTGCCGGTTACCTGGCGCGCAACATGGGTCTGCCGATCAACCAGTTGATCGTTGCCACCAACCGCAACGACATCCTGCATCGTTTCATGAGCGGCAACCAGTACGCCAAAGAGACCTTGCACGCAACGCTGTCGCCGTCGATGGACATCATGGTCTCGTCGAACTTCGAACGCCTGTTGTTCGACATGCACGGTCGCAACGGTGCAGCGATTGCCGGTTTGATGGACACCTTCAAGCGCGGTGGCGGTTTCAGCGTCGAACAAGAGCGCTGGACCGAAACCCGCAAGTTGTTCGACTCCCTGGCCGTGGACGATGCGCAGACCTGCGAAACCATCGCCGAGGTTTACGCCCAGACCGGTGAGCTGCTGGACCCGCACACCGCTATCGGCGTGAAGGCCGCACGCGAATGCCGTCGTAGCCTGGACATACCGATGGTGATCCTGGGCACCGCCCACCCGGTAAAATTCCCGGAAGCGGTGTTGAAGGCTGGCGTTGGCAAGGCGCTGGAATTGCCCGAGCACCTGGCTGACCTGTTTGAGCGTGAAGAGCGCTGCACCGTGCTGGCGAATGACCTGAAGGCTGTGCAGGCGTTTGTCAGCCAGCATGGCAACCGGGGTAAGCCGCTGTAAGGCAAACCGCTGGCGCCTTGGCGCAGACAAGAACGCCGCTTTCCCTTCCTTGGGTCAGCGGCGTTTTTCGTTGTTGGCAGGCCCGGCTGTGCTCAGTCGGTTACGTAAGTATTTTAATGGCGAGGGCCAGCACTGAGCTGAACACTGTAAACATGGCCATGACGACTCCCAGCGGGTACCAGAAATTTTCACGGGTTATTTTGTGGGCTTCGGCGTTGAGTTTTCGTTGCTCCGCATAGATGCGTGTTATGTCAGCGTGAATTTTTTCTATTACAGCCTGCTCTTTGTCGTGTTGCAGCATCATCTTCATCCTTCTTGATGGGGCCTTTTGACATGCGCTCTGCCTGCCAGGCAGGTCGGTCGGCGCTCACTGAGTATAGGATTCGCCTACGGTCTCGGCGCCCGGCAACCCCCAAAACAACCGCCCATTGCGTAAGCAGTTATGTGGATGCGTTTTCTGACTGTCATGTTGCAAGCGCATGCTGGTTCTCGTCACTCCCCGAAGGCCGCACAAAGACGAAAAAGCGAACTTTCCTACGTCATAACCAGTCACTTAGGAGAGATGCAGCTCCCGTTGAAACGCATGTTTGCGAACTATTGAGTGGTGATCGAAATGGAAAGTATCAGCCTATTGCTCGAAGAAGCACTGAGCCCTTATCAGGTTACGCTGACCACCTGCGGTGCGCAGGGCGATTGCCTGGTGACGGTGAAGAGTCCTGCTGGCGCCATTGTGGTCGAGCGCGAAGTCGACCAGGCGCAATTGATGGATAAACGTGTACTCGTGGATGTGGTCGACTGCTTGCTGCGTGACCTGAAAATTGCCGAGGGCCGCCTGGAGCCTTCCGTCATTGCAGCCTTGCGCAATGCTGCGCAAACCCGCGGCGGCGCCTTGGCATGAAGAATTGTTTAATCGAGGAAACTTCCTGCAGCATGGCCGGTCAGATTTCGTAACAGCAAGAGCAAACATTGTGCTCCGGTGTTTGTGGCTTGTTGTACTGGTCATTGTAGGCCACGTTTAACCCCGAAGTGTCTCCCCACGCTTCGGGGTTTCTTTTTGCCTGCGATTTGTCAGGGCTCCGGGGAATCTTGGAAAAAGCTCGGGTTGTCGAGCAAGTAGCGTTCCCGCATGACCGGGTCCAACCATGCAGCGTAGGATTGCTGCAGCTGTTGCTGGGGGATGTCGCTTAACACCTGATTGATTCGCTGCATGGCCTCGCGACCTTGAGGCGTGTCTGAGCAACCGATATGCGTAAGCTGGTAAGGCGCAGAGCCTTTGATGGGATAGAACATCAGGTCGTGGGCGGCGATGTCCTGTTGCGCAGCGTGGTAGCGGATTTCCGACGCGTAACCCAACACCACCTCCAGTCGCCCCAGACGCTGCATTTGCAACAGGCTGCCCAGCGCATCATTGCCGTAATGCAGGGCCAATGTGTCTGGGGCGGCGCCTTTGAGCTGGTCGTCGATGAAGGGGCCATAGCTTCGTTCGGCGGTGGCGCCAACGCGCGCGTCAGGCGAGTCAAGAAAGGCCTGCAGGTCAAATTGGTCCTCGACAATAAACGGCGCCATTTTATCTAACTGGCTGCGTCGCACTGTTACGCCGTTGGCCACCGAGACGTAAGCCAAGTCGGAAAACACCATGTACTTGGCCCGGTCCGCTGTCCACAGCACTGACGGATCACAGGTGAGCGTGGGGTCGCGCAGCATTTGAATGCTGCGGGCACGGTTGACGTGCATGACTTGGTGGCGGTATTCCGGCAGACGCTTGGTGAGCATCAATAACAGTTGGTCCAGCGCGCCCTGACCCTTCTGTGGCCCCTCAAAAAGCGTGATGGGCGGCAGGTCGCGCAGCAACCAGATCAATGTGTCTTCGGCCTGTGCCGAGAGCGGCAATATTGCGCCTATCGCGCCGGCTAGGCACAGAGGAAGGAGTCGTCGTCTGCGCGGACTGGCCATCAGATCGCGCCATCCTCACGCAAACGCTTGATGGCTGCGGCGTCGTAACCCAGCGCGTTGAGCAGCATGCTGTTGTGCTCGCCCAGTTGCGGCCCAACCCATTCACAACTGCCCGGTGTATCCGAGAGTTTGGGCACGATCCCGGGCATCTTGAAGTCCTTGCCGCCGGGTAGCTTGGCCTGAAGAAACATCTCCCGCGCCAGAAACTGTGGGTCACCCAGCATGTCTTCGGCGCTGTAAATGCGGCTGGCGGGTACTTCGGCTTGGTTGAGCTGCTCAACCACGTGGTCCACCGGCAACGAATTGACCCAGCGATCAATCACGCCGTAAAGCTCATCGCGGCGGGCGTCACGTCCATCATTGCTGGCCAATTGCGCGTCGTTGGCCAAGTCTTCACGGCCGATCGCCAACATGAAGCGTTTAAAGATCGCGTCACCGTTGGCGCCGATTTGCACGTGCTTGCCATCAGCACTGGTGTGGATGGAGGAGGGCGTAATACCCGGCATGATGTTGCCGGTGCGCTCGCGAATAAACCCGAACACGTCGAACTCCGGGATCATGCTTTCCATCATCGCAAAAATAGCCTCATACAGCGCCACATCCACCACTTGGCCGAGGCCGCCGTTGACTTCACGATGACGCAGCGCCATCAGCGCGCCGATCACGGCCCACAACGCCGCAATCGAGTCGCCGATGGAAATTCCGGTGCGCACCGGCGGGCGGTCGGCGAACCCGGTGATGTAACGCAAGCCGCCCATGGACTCGCCCACCGCGCCAAACCCCGGCTGGTCCTTCATCGGCCCGGTCTGGCCAAACCCCGAGAGACGCACCATCACCAGCTTCGGGTTCAGTGCGTGCAAGGTTTCCCAGCTCAAACCGAGCTTTTCCAGTACGCCGGGGCGAAAGTTTTCGATCAGAATGTCGGTGTCTGCCAGCAACTGTTTGAGAATCGCCAGGCCGTCCGGATGCTTGAGGTTAAGTGTCAGCGACTTTTTGTTGCGTGCCTGTACAAACCACCACAGCGAAGTACCTTCATACAACTTGCGCCATTTACGCAGTGGGTCGCCGCCGTCCGGGGATTCGACCTTGATCACGTGCGCGCCGAATTCGGCGCAGATGCGTGAGGCAAAGGGGCCAGCGATCAGGGTGCCCAGCTCGACGACTTTCAGGCCAGCAAGTGGTTTGGCATTAATCGACATGAGGTTCCTCATCAAACGAGCGGCGGTGGTGTGATGCCTTTTAACATAGGCGAGTGACACAGGTATAAGGATGATGCAGCGCAGTATTCGTTGAATGACCTCGCCATCGGTTAGACTGGCCGCCTTTCCCTGTCTCTAGAAGCCCGTTCATGGCCCAGCCGTCCACGACCTACAAATTCGAACTGAACCTCACCGACCTCGACCGTTCGGTGTACGAGAGCGTCAAACAGACCATCGCCCGCCACCCTTCCGAAACCGAAGAGCGCATGACAGTGCGTCTGCTGGCCTACGCGCTGTTTTACAACGAGCAGTTGGCGTTCGGTCGTGGCCTGTCAGATGTGGACGAACCGGCGCTGTGGGAAAAAAGCCTGGATGATCGGGTTTTGCACTGGATCGAAGTCGGTCAGCCCGACGCTGATCGCCTGACCTGGTGTTCGCGCCGCACCGAACGCACCAGTTTGCTGGCTTACGGCAGCCTGCGCGTGTGGGAAGGCAAAGTAGTGCCCGTGGCCAAAAACCTGAAAAACGTGCACATCGCCGCCGTGCCGCAGGAAATCCTCGAAACCCTGGCCAAGGACATGCCTCGCGTTATCAAATGGGACGTGATGATCAGTGAAGGCACACTCTTCGTCACCGATGACCGTGGCCAGCATGAAGTCCAGCTGGAATGGCTGGTCGGCGAGCGCGACGAATAGAAGCAGCTGCAAGCTTGAAGCTACAAGCTACAAGCTACAAGCTACAAGCTACAAGCTTGAGGCTTGAGGCTTGAGGCTTACGTTTCCCCTATAGAGAACTTCCCGACGTCCCATGCGTATTGATCCTCGCCCGTTGCCCGCTGTACTGCCGTTTCTCGGTGAATTGCCGCCGCTGTTGACCCGTCTCTACGCCGCGCGCGGGGTGCAGTCGGAAGCCGAGTTGGACAAGAGCCTGGCGCGGTTGATTCCCTATCAGCAGCTCAAGGGCATCGATGCGGCGGTGGACCTGTTGGTGACGGCCCTGGAGCAGCGCCAGCGCATCCTGATCGTCGGTGACTTCGACGCCGACGGGGCCACTGCCAGCGCGGTCGGTACACTGGGCCTGCGTTTGCTCGGTGCGGCGCATGTCGACTACCTGGTGCCGAACCGCTTTGAGTACGGCTATGGCCTGACCCCGGAAATCGTCGCGGTAGCGCTGCAGCGTGAGCCGCAGTTGCTGATCACCGTGGACAACGGCATTTCCAGCGTCGAAGGCGTGGCGGCGGCCAAAGCGGCGGGGTTGCAGGTGTTGGTCACCGACCATCACTTGCCGGGCGATGAATTGCCGGCGGCAGACGCCATCGTCAACCCGAACCAGCCCGGTTGTGAGTTCCCCAGCAAGGCGCTGGCCGGTGTCGGCGTGATCTTCTACGTGCTGATGGCCTTGCGCGCGCGTTTGCGCAGCCTGGGCTGGTATGACAGCAAGCCCCAGCCGAACATCGGTGAACTGCTCGACCTGGTGGCGCTGGGCAGCGTCGCCGACGTGGTGCCGCTGGACGCCAACAACCGCATCCTGGTCTATCAAGGCCTTGAGCGTATTCGCGCCGGTCGCGCTCGGCCCGGCATCAAGGCGATTCTCGAAGTCGCCAAGCGCGACCATGCGCGCATTACCTCCACCGACCTCGGTTTTATTCTGGGGCCACGGCTCAACGCCGCCGGGCGCCTGGATGATATGAGCCTGGGCATCGAATGCCTGCTCACCACTGACGTTGCGTCCGCACGCGAGATGGCTGCGCAGCTTGACGGCATGAACCAGGACCGCAAATCCATCGAACAAGGCATGCAGCGTGAGGCGCTTGCCCAGCTTAAGGACCTGCCGGTGGAGTCGATGCCTTACGGCCTGTGCCTGTTCGACCCGGAATGGCACCAAGGCGTGATCGGTATTCTGGCGTCACGCATGAAAGAGCGTTACTTCCGCCCGACCATCGCCTTTGCGGATGCCGGTGATGGCCTGCTCAAGGGCTCTGGGCGCTCCGTGCAGGGTTTTCACATCCGTGATGCGTTGGCGGTAGTGGCAAGCCAGCACCCCAACCTGATCGCCAAATACGGCGGCCACGCGATGGCGGCGGGTTTGACGCTGCCTGAAGCGAATTTTCCGTTGTTTGCCGAAGCCTTTGATGCCGAAGTGCGTCGGCAACTGCGTGAAGAAGACCTCACCGGGCGCCTGCTGACCGATGGCACGCTGGCGGTGGAAGAGTTTCATCTGGAGCTGGCGCGCGCACTGCGACATGCCGGGCCGTGGGGGCAGCATTTTCCCGAGCCGCTGTTTCACGGTGTGTTTCAGTTGGTGGAGCAGCGCGTGGTAGGCGAGAGGCACCTTAAAGTGGTGCTCAAGAGCGAATGCGGGTCTGTGAAGCTTGATGGCATTGCGTTTGGCGTGGACCGTGAGGTCTGGCCCAACCCGACGGTGCGTTGGGTTGAATTGGCCTACAAGCTGGACGTGAACGAGTTTCGTGGGCAGGAAACCGTGCAACTGATGATTGCGCACATCGAACCGCGCTAGTTATTGGCCACGCCCCAAAACCAACTGTGGGAGGGACCAAGGTCTCTCCCACATTTTTGATTGATGCAAACCTCAGGCTTACTCGGTTTTATCCTTGGCCTGATGCTTCACGATGATGTCCACCAAACGCTTGGCCAGCGCCGGGTAGTTTTCATCAAAGTGATGCCCGCCCGGCAGCTTCATCGCCTCACCAACAGCGGTCTTGTCGGTGCAGCCACTCTCGTCGACTTCTTCGGCACCGTAGATGCACACCACTTTGTCAGCCGGCAGCTTGGCCATTTCCGGGCCGGTAGCGGCTTCTTTGCCGGCGTTGCCCAGCCAGCCTTCCACTTCGATTTCAAAGCTGCCGGTGCGCGCGAACGCGAGCAGAATGATGGCATCGACGCGTTGCTGTTCGTTTTCCGGCAAGCGGTTGTAAATCGCTGGCAGTACGTCGGCACCGAACGAATAACCGGTCAGCACGAAGCGCTTGGTGCCCCACTTCTGACGGTAATGCTGCATCAGTTCGGTGAGGTCTTTGGCGCTTTGCTCCGGGGTTTTGTGCTGCCAGTAATAGCGCAGGGTGTCGATGCCGACTACCGGGTAGCCGATCTTGGCCATTTCACCGGCCACGTCGCGGTCCAGGTCACGCCAGCCGCCGTCACCGGAAAGGAACAGCGTGACGGTGTCTTTAGCCTGGCCAGCCGGTACTTCGACCACAGGAATCGCCAGGCCGCCGTTATCCGAACCGACAAGCTGCTTGCGCAGTTCGTTGTTCAGCACTTGCGGGTAGTGAATGTCGTAGTCGCTGATGCTGGTGGTCGCGCGCGGTGTGTCGCGTACGAAACTGGCGCTTTCATCGTCCGGGTTATCGTTCCACGCCACCAGCCAATTGCCATGCGCGGCGGTTTTCGGCAGCGGGTCCTTGCACCCTTCCTGCACCAACGCGAAGCCAACAGAGATCGCGTTGGCCTTGTCGTCGTTCTGCGTGGCCAGCCAGCGCCAGGCGAGTGCCGCGCCAGGGCCGATGCCGCTGACCAGCGTCGCCGGGCCTTTAAGTTGGGCCAGTGCGCTTTGCAAGGCTTGTTCTTGCAACGCGCAGTCATCTTTGGGCAGGATCACTTGAACAATTTGCGCCGCGCCGCCTTGGCTCAGCGCGATCAGTTGGCTGTCGGTGAGGGTTTCATCGGCCATAACGGCCACTGCCACACGGGCTTTGGCAGTGCCTGCCGGGGTGACGCGGGTCATCACCGAACCGTCGGCCTGGGGCAGTTGCTCCAGCGCCGGTTGCGCGGCAGGGCGCTTCATGTACCAGAAGCCACCCGCCGAGATCAGCGCAAGCAGCACCACAAAGGCTAAGACATACCGCCAGGAGCGTCGAATCATCAGCGTTTCACCAATCCAGTCAAGCCGCCCGCAATCAGGGCGGCGGTATCAGCCAGTGCCACCAGCGGATCAAGTCCTGCGGGCACGGCCATATAACGGGGTTCCCAGTCAGGCTGGAACTTGTCTTTGAAGCGGCGTAAACCTTGGAAGTTATACAGTTGCTCGCCACGGCGGAACACCATCGAACCCAGGCGCTGGGTCAGTGGCGCGCCACGTCGTGGTTGCAGGCCCGACAACGGCACCATGCCGAGGCTGAAGCGGGCGTAGTCGTGGTTCTTATAATGTTGAATCAGGCCGACCATCATAAATTCCATGGTCAGCTTTGGCGCGTCAGGGTGCGCACGCATCAAGTCGAGGCTGGCCAGGTCGTGGTTGTAGGTCTCGAGCAGGTTGGCGAAGGCCACCGTGCGCCCTTCGAAGCGAATGATAGCGATGCGAAAGTGCTTGAGGTAGTCGTCGCTGAAGCGGCCCAAGGAGAAGCCCTTTTCGCGCACGTTCTTGCCGGTCAGCCAAGCATCCGAGATCACTTTGAGTTCGTCCATCGGCGCATGGCCCGGCTCGAAGATCTCCAGTGACAGACCGTCCCGCGTGCCCCGGTTCCAGGTGTAGCGCAGGTCCTTCATCTCTTTGCCCTTGGCTTCCAGGTCAAAGCGTTTCAGGTCGACGCGGGCTTCTTCGCCCAGCTTGATCGCGGTGAGGCCGATGTCCATGTAGTACGGCAGGTTCTCGGCGCGCACCTGATAGAACACCGGGCGGGCGTGATGGATGTCGCACAGGTCGCGGAACTGCCAGATCATCTCGGCGCGCGGTTGCGTTGGCCCAATCGGGTCGTACAACGCCACCAGGCTGCGACCGCGGCGCGCGTACATCAGAAAGGCTTCGTCGTTGGGGTGAAACAGCAGCGCCTTGTCACCGGTCAGCGCCAGGCCGCCATCGGGTTGGGATGAGGCCATCAGAATTTTAGTCGCGCGGGCCAGTTCATCCGGTGTCGGCAAGTGGATGATCGGGCGTGCAGTGCGCAGCAGCCAGGTCAGCGACACAATCACCAGCAGCACCGCTGCACCCAGCAATGAGCGCAAGCCACGTGGGGCGTTGGCGTCGAGGGTGAACTGCCACCACAGTTGATGGCTGTACGGCACGTCTTGATAGGCAAACAGCAGCAGCCAGATCGAAGCGCCCAGCACACACACGCTGGCCACCAGGTACAGCGGCGAGAATGGCAGCTCGGTCAGGCGGCTGGCGCGGTAGAACGAGCGACGGAAGATCGCCAGCAACACCGCGGTCATGATCATCAAGCTGGCTTCTTCCCAGTCGAAGCCTTTGAGCAACGACAGCAGGGCGCCGGTCAGCAGCAGCACCATGGTCAGCATCCAGGCAGCCGACAAGCGTCGACGCAGGCCTTGAGCGAGCAACAGGCACAACACACCGATCAGGCTGGCACCAAAGTGCGAGGCATCAATCAGGCGGTGGGGAATCAGGAAGCCGATGTTTTCCAGGCGTGAGTCGATTTCTGGCGTGGCGCCGGAAAACAGCAGAACCACGCCTGACAAAAAAACCAGCACAGCCAGCACCGGCGCGGCCAGGCCCGAGGCAACCCGCAAACTTTGCTGGGTCTGGAACAGGCGCTGAGCTTCGTTGACCAGCAGGAACACGCAGGCGATCAGCAGCGGCAGCACCACGTAGATCATCCGGTACAGCAGCAGGGCGGCAGCCAATGGCGCGGCACCGAGTTTGTCGGCGAATGCCGCCAGCAGAATCGCTTCAAACACACCCACGCCGCCCGGTACATGGCTGAGTACGCCTGCGGCCAGGGCCAGCAGGTACACCAGCAGGAACGGGCCGAACGGCGGCGCTTCGGGCAGCAGCATATAAAGGACGGTGGCGGCAGCGGCGACGTCCAGCGCGGTGATGATCAATTGCAGGAAGGTCAGGCGGCGGCCGGGCAGGCGCAGGGTGCGACGCCCAGCCTTGACCAACAGGTTGTCCGGGTAAGGTTGTTCCGGCAAACGGCGACGATAAATGCCGATGCACAGCGCGGCCGACAACAGCAGCACCGCACCGGCAATGCCACCGAGCAAGCCTTGCGATAAATGCAGGTAAGTCGATGCAGCCGGCAAGTTGCTCAGCGTGGCCAAGGCGGCCAGCGGCGGCAGGGCAGTGCCGAGGGCCAGGCTGGCGAACACGGTCATGTGCGCCACTTCCGAAGCCCCGATGCCATGGCGTGCATATAAACGGTAGCGCACCGAACCGCCCGAGAGCATCGACAGGCCGATGGCATTGCCGATGGCGAAGGCGGTGAAGCCACCCAGGGCCAGGGTCTTGGCAGGCAGTTTTACCCCGGCGTAGCGCGCGCCGGAGAATTCATAGCCCAGCAGAATGATAAAACCTGCGACGGCCGCGCCAAACGCACCCAGCAGGGCGGGCTTGGGCACTTCCAGTATCGAGTCGTGGAGGGCGTAGAGGTCCAGCTCCAGCAGCAAGTGTCGGCAGGCGATCAGGGCTATTGCGAACAGCAACAGGGTAACGCCCAGCCCGATGGGCTGACGGTACTTGCTCAACAGATCCAGCCAACGCAAACGGGTGGGAGTGATCGGTTGTGTCGCTGTGACAGTGTCTTGTGGTTCAGACGAGTTGGCGCGCATCAATCACCTCGTGGATTGTGCGCGACAGGATGGAGGTATCCAGCCAAGTTACCAATCCCTATGGACAAAATAATTACAAATATTAACGCTTATCGCCGGGTGGGGCGACAGCGGCCATTGGTCGTAGAGGGTAGCGCTTGAGCATTGAGCATAGCTTGCAATGACATGGACTCTACAAACCGCATACGGTTTCATGAAAGATGCCATGCCATTGTTTCAGAAGAGCTTTTTTATCAGATACAAAAAAGGCCACTCTTTCGAGTAGCCTTTTTTGATGTTTGGTTGCGGGAGCCGGATTTGAACCGACGACCTTCGGGTTATGAGCCCGACGAGCTACCAGACTGCTCCATCCCGCGTCTGTGGGCGGCATTCTACAGCGCAACGGCAGGGTGTCAACCGTTAATGGGCGAATAGGTCAAATAAGTGTGAATTAGCGGTTTCATGATGGCTGCGCGCGGTAAGTGCGGGACAGGCAAAGAATTTTTTGTCTTACAATTTTCTTACAGGTGAAAAATACACGCGCACAAAAAAGGCCACTCTTTCGAGTAGCCTTTTTTGATGTTTGGTTGCGGGAGCCGGATTTGAACCGACGACCTTCGGGTTATGAGCCCGACGAGCTACCAGACTGCTCCATCCCGCGTCTGTGTGTCGGCATTCTACAGAGGAATGCAGGTGTGTCAACCTGTGAATTGAAGAAAAGCGCTTGTGGTTCAATCGGTTAGCGCCGAGAAGCAGGCCGTGAAGTGGCGCAGGGCCAGTCGGGCCGAGGGTTTCAGCTCTATCGGTAGTCCAGGTTCGATTGAAAAAATAAATCCATCGGCGAGTTTTCCTACCGCTCAAACGGAAGATTCAAACTACTGGTGCTATATACAGGGGTGAGTGCGATACTGGCTGCCCGTAGGATTACACCCCCCGTTTATATGACGCAGCGCAAAATCATCCACGTCGACTGTGATTGCTTCTACGCCGCCATCGAGATGCGCGACGACCCCAACCTGGCGCAAAAGCCATTGGCGGTTGGCGGCTCGGCGGATCGCAGAGGCGTGATCGCTACCTGCAACTACGAGGCGCGAGCCTACGGGGTGCGCTCGGCCATGTCCTCGCGTCACGCCTTGAAGCTGTGCCCGGACCTGACCATCGTCAAGCCGCGCATGGATGCTTATAAAGAGGCGTCGAAGGAAATTCAGGCGATTTTTCGCGACTACACCGACCTGATCGAGCCGTTGTCGCTGGATGAAGCGTACCTGGATGTTTCTGACAGCCCGCATTTTGGTGGCAGTGCCACGCGTATTGCCCAAGACATTCGCCGTCGGGTCTCTAACCAGTTGCATATCACCGTGTCTGCGGGCGTGGCGCCGAACAAGTTTCTGGCCAAGATCGCCAGCGACTGGAAGAAGCCCAACGGCCTGTTTGTGATCACCCCCGATCAGATCGAAGACTTTGTGTCGCAGTTGCCGGTGAAGAAGCTGCATGGCGTCGGCAAGGTCACCGCCGATAAGCTCGCGCGCCTGGGCATTGAAGACTGCCTGCAACTGCGCGAATGGAACAAGCTGGCGCTGGTGCGCGAGTTCGGCAGTTTTGGCGAACGGCTTTGGAGCCTGGCGCGTGGAATTGATGACCGCGTGGTGCAGAACGACAGCCGTCGGCAATCCATCAGTGTCGAAAATACCTACGATGTGGACCTGCCGGACCTCTCAAGCTGCCTGGCAAAGTTGCCCGAACTGATGGAAACCCTCGCCGGGCGCATAGCGCGCATCGACAGCAGTTATCGCGCAGGCAAACCGTTCGTCAAAGTGAAGTTTCATGACTTTACCCAGACCACGCTGGAGCAAGCCGGGGCAGGGCGCGACCTGGAAAGTTATCAACAGCTGTTGACCCAAGCGTTCAATCGCGGCGGCAAACCGGTTCGGTTGTTGGGGATTGGGGTCAGGTTGCTGGACCTCAGCAGCGGTAACGAACAGCTCGAGTTCTGCTGGTAAAAACCGGAGCCCAAAAAGGTGGGAGCCCACTCCCACATTTGGATGTTTACTCGGCGCTGAACACTCAGCGCGCGCCGGGGTCCGCTACCAATCGCCCTGCATCCTTGGTCAGTGCTTGCAGGAATTCCTGCTGCAACTCGGGATCATTGCGCGTCAGTTCGATCAGGCTTTGTTCCAGTTCACTGGCTTCTTCTTCCAGACCCAACTCCGCCAAGCGCTTGACCCGGTGTACCCACTGGTTGACTTCGTCGTCTTCCAAGTCGTCGTAGATCAGCCCATGCGCTTCCAGCAACTTGCCGCGCAGGGTATTGCTGATCGCCAGGGTTGAGTCTGTGTGCACATCGTCCTGGCCATCTTCCACACTGATTTTCAGCGTGCTGACGCGGTTCAGGTCTTGTTCGGCAAACGGGCTGTCCAACAGGTTCAGGCGCAGTACGCCGTTGCGGTCGGTGGTCAGCTCATGGGTCTGCTTGCCGGCGGTGACCTGTACCGGGCGTTCGCTCCAGGGCAGGCTCGAATACTCCACACGCTTGTCGCGCTGGACTTCATCGATGCCCGCCAGGTTCTGTTGCGCACGGCCGTGGGATTGCACGTTCATGAACGGGTTGATGCCGTCCACGCCGTAGCTCAGCCAGTCGTGGGTCATGCTGGTGGGCAGGTTGCCGAGGGCAAAGATATTCGCCACGTTGGCTCCGGCGCCCGCCACCAATGCGACCGCGCCCAGCGGCATCTCATAGAGTTTGCGCCAGGGTTGGTAGGGCGTGTAACGATCGTAACGGCGGGTGACGTCGAATTCGGTGACCTCAAAGGTCTTTTGTTCGTGAATACGCACCCGGCGTTGCGGCAGGTCCAGCACTTTGGGCTCACCTACATCTATTTGCAGGCTGTGATCGAGCAATTTGCGCTCGACCCGCTCCTCGTGCTCACTGCGTTGCGACATCTGGTTGGCGCAGCCGCTGACGAGCAGGGCGCCGCACAAGGCGGCGCCCCCCAGGGCTCTGGTGTTTCGCTTGAACATGACTTCTCTTGATCTGGTTTTCAGCGACGAATACGCGCCTGAAGGAAAGACAGCACGTCAGCCACCGGCAACGGTTGGGCGCTGGCTTCGGTCCGGCTTTTGTATTCCAGGTTGCCATCGGCCAGGCCGCGGTCACTGACCACGATCCGGTGCGGGATGCCAATCAGTTCCATGTCGGCGAACTTGATGCCCGGGCTGGTTTTCTTGTCCCGGTCATCCAGCAACACTTCAAAACCGGCAGCCGTCAGTTCGGCATACAGCTTGTCGGTGGCTTCGCGCACTTGCTCGGTTTCATAACGCAGCGGCACCAGGGCGATTTGGAACGGCGCCAGGGTGTCACTCCAGATAATGCCGTTCTCATCGTTGTTCTGCTCGATGGCAGCGGCAACCACACGCGATACGCCAATGCCGTAGCAGCCCATTTCGAGGATGACCGGCTTGCCGTTTTCGCCCAGCACTTTGCAATTCATCGCCTGGCTGTACTTGTTGCCCAACTGGAAGATGTGCCCGACTTCGATGCCGCGCTTGATTTCCAGTGTGCCTTTGCCGTCCGGGCTAGGGTCACCGGCCACGACGTTACGCAGGTCGGCCACGGTCGGAACCGGCAGGTCGCGCTCCCAGTTCACGCCAAAGTAATGCTTGTCGTCGATGTTCGCGCCGATACCGAAGTCGCTCATCAGCTCGACCGAGCGGTCGATGATGATCGGCAACGGCAGGTTCAGCGGGCCGAGGGAACCGGCACCGGCGCCGATGGCGTCGCGCAGTTCGGCATCGCTGGCCATCACCAGCGGGCTGGCCACGCCTGGCTGCTGGGCGGCTTTGATTTCGTTGAGTTCGTGGTCACCACGGATCACCAGAGCGATCAGCTTGCCTTCTTCCTCGGCGCGCACGATCAGGGTCTTGATGGTCTTTTCAATCGGCAGATTGAATTTTTCCACCAGGGCCGCGATGGTCTTGGTCTCAGGCGTGTCTACCAGGCGCAGTTCTTCAGACGGCGCAGGGCGCGACGTTTCGCGTGGCACCGCTTCGGCTTTCTCGATGTTCGCCGCGTAGTCGGAACCGTTGCTGAACACGATGTCGTCTTCGCCGGATTCTGCCAGCACGTGGAATTCGTGGGAGCCGGCGCCGCCGATGGAGCCGTTGTCCGCTTCAACCGGGCGGAATTTCAAGCCCAGGCGCGTAAACACGTTGCAGTAAGCTTGGTGCATGCGGTCATAAGTGACCTGCAAGGACGCCTGGTCGGCGTGGAACGAATAGGCGTCCTTCATGATGAATTCGCGGCCGCGCATCAAACCGAAGCGTGGGCGGATTTCGTCACGGAATTTGGTCTGGATCTGATACAGGTTCAGCGGCAACTGTTTATAGCTGCTCAGCTCGTTGCGCATCAGGTCGGTGATGACTTCTTCATGGGTCGGGCCGGCGCAGAAATCGCGGCCATGACGATCCTTGAAGCGCAGCAACTCGGGGCCGTACTCTTCCCAGCGCCCGGATTCCTGCCACAGCTCAGCCGGTTGGGTGCTCGGCATCAACACTTCCAGAGAGCCGGCGGCGTTCATCTCTTCGCGAACGATCGCTTCGACCTTGCGCATCACCTTCAAGCCCATGGGCAGCCAGGTGTACAGGCCGGAGGCCAGTTTGCGGATCATGCCGGCGCGCAGCATCAGCTGGTGGCTGATGACGACCGCGTCGGAAGGCGTTTCTTTCTGTGTGGCGAGCAAATATTGACTGGTACGCATGGTAGGCCGTTGTCGGTTGCTTGGACTTGAAATGACTTGGGATTGTACGGGCGCTGGCTGCTGGAGTACAGGCATCAGAATGCACAGGGGTATGTGGGAGCTGGCTCCCACATTGACGCGGTGTGTCAGTCTTCTTTGGGAGGATTCAGCCGAATTCGGCGGTTTTCCTGAAACCAGTGCAAGGCAATCAGAAACAACGTCGGCAGCCCCAGCAAGCAGGTGATCAGGAAGAAATTGTGGTAACCGAACTTCTCTACCATCACGCCCGAATACCCACCTATCAAGCGTGGCAGCAACAGCATGATCGAGCTGAGCAGTGCATATTGGGTCGCGGAAAACTTGAGGTTGGTCAGGCTCGACAAGTAGGCGACAAACGCCGATGTGGCCAGGCCCGAGCTGAAGTTATCCAGGGAAATAGTGAAGATCAGCATCTGCAGATCGGGGCCCATGTCGGCGAGCATCACGAACAACAGGTTGGTGCCGGCCGAGGCGATGCCGCCGATAAACAAAATCGGCAAAATGCCGAACCGCACAATCAGCAGGCCGCCCATACCAGCGCCGAGCAAGGTCATGATCAGGCCGAAGATCTTGCTGACCCCGGCGATCTGGTCCTTGGTAAAACCCTGGTCGATGTAGAACACGTTGGCCATCACGCCCATCACCGTGTCGGACATGCGATAGGTGGCAATCAGCCCGAGCAGCAGCAACGCCTGCCAGCGGTAGCGCAGGATAAAGTCGTTGACCGGCGTTAATACCGGCGCCAAACCCCGACGGCCCATGGCCGACAGGCATAGCGCGGTGAGGATGATATAGAGGATGGCGCGCAGGAAGGCGCGATCTTCCATCAGCAATTCCCACAGGCTGACGCCGTGGAACAGCACGCTGGCGAAATCGGTGTTGTACAGCTGGGTGAACATCGCCGGGACTGATACCAGCAGCACGATCAGCACAAACACCGACACCAACTGATGCACGAAGGTGTAGCGACCTGCCTGCAATTGGGTGCGCAGTGGCACATTCGGTTCGCGCATGAACAGGGTGGTCAACAGCGCCGGAATCATCAGCAGGCCGAACAACACGTAAGTGCCGGTCCACGCCGAGTGTTTGTAGTTAAAACCCGTCGAGCCGAAGCCTTCGGCAAAAAACAGTGCACCGGCCGTGGCCAGCAGCGCGGCGATACGATAGCCGGACATATAGCTGGCGGCGAGTGCAGCCTGGCGGCTGTCGTCGGCGATTTCCAGGCGATAGGCGTCCACCGCGATGTCTTGCGTGGCCGAAGCGAACGCGACAATTACGGCAATGGCGATCAGCCAGGACAGGTGTTTTTGCGGGTCGCAGAACCCCATGCCGATCAACCCGAGGATCACCAGCGTCTGGGCCAGTACCAGCCAGGAACGACGGCGTCCGAGTTTACCGAGCAGCGGCAGGCGCCATTGGTCGAGCAGCGGCGACCAGACCCATTTAAAGGCGTAGGCCAAACCGATCAGGCTCGCATAGCCGATGGTCTCGCGGGCCACACCGGCCTCACGCAACCACACCGAAAGCGTCGAGAACACCAACATGTAAGGCAAGCCGGCGGCGAAGCCGAGCAACAACAGGACCAACGTCGAGGGGCTGGCATAGGCGGCGAGCGCGGCGCGCCAGGTTTTACGGGGCATGGGCTGGAGTCTGCCTCAGGTTTGCGGAAACAAAGCGCGCACTCTAACCGCTGTCCTCTACCGGGCGCCAGCCATGACGCTGAATATCAACGCGATTGTTCAGGATACTGACACCTTCGCCGCGTAAACGCGCACGTTGCTCGTCGCCTGAGGCACTGCCTACCGGCAAACTTATCCGACCGCCGGCACCCAGCACCCGATGCCAGGGCAAGCGGGTGTCCTCGGGCAGTTGGCTCAGCGTACGCCCGACCCAGCGGGCGGCGCGGCCGAGCCCGGCGAGATGTGCCAACTCGCCATAGCTCACCACGCAACCTGCGGGCACTTGCGCCAGGGTCAGGTAGAGCGCCGTGCGGCGGATGTCGGCAGGGCTTTGCGGGGGTTCTGCGGGTTGCTTCACTGTGGGTATATCCGTTGAAATTGTCTGCGTAATTGTAAGAAACGTCTGTAAATAGGCGCCTGAGCAGTGAACCGAATACAAATACCTGAGTCAGTGGTTGCTAAGACGTTATCTAACACGATAATGCTGCCCTTTTTGTCAAACTTGAGCCCCGAATCCGCTTATGTTGTCCAGAACCCTGTTGTGCCTTGCTGTTTTCAGTGCCTCCACGCCGTTGATGGCTGACACCGTCTGGTTGAAGAACGGTGACCGCCTGACCGGCAAGATCAAGGTCTTCGACGGTGGCAAACTGCTGATCCAGACCGATTACGCCGGCGCAATTCCGGTGGATTGGAAGCAGGTCAAAACCCTCGAAAGCGACCAGGAGTTATTGGTCAGGCAGGACGCTTATTCCGGCGAGAAGGCTAAATCGCTGAAACCCGCGGATGACGGCAAGGTAGTGCTGGCCAATGGCGAGGCGCCCAAGACTGTGGAGTTGGCGAGTATCCAGCAGATTCTCAAGCCCAAGCCGGTTATTGAAGATTTGGTGTGGAAGGGCAATGTCGACATGGCGCTGGACTACAAGCGCGCCGATAAAGACACCAATGATTACGATGTCGACTTCAAGACCACCGCGCGTCATGGCCAATGGCGGCATACCGGCCAGGGCGAGTACAACCGCGAGTTTCAGGATGATGTGACCACGACTGACAACTGGGCACTGGAATATGACCTGGACCGTTTCCTTACCGAACATTGGTTCTGGCAAGGCCGATTGACCTACAAGCGCGACAAGGTCGAAGACCTGTCTCGCCAGCGCACCGTCGGTACCGGCCCGGGCTACCAGTTCTGGGATGATGAGCTGGGCGCGTTCTCCCTCGGCTCGCTGGTCAACCGCACCGATTACCAATACAGCGACGACCGCAAGACCAACTTCTATTCCCTGGCCATGAAGTGGAACTACAACCGCTACCTGATCGGCAAGAAGGTCGAATTCTTCACCAACGGTGAAGTGGGCAAACCACTCGCCGGGCCGGCTGATTACTCCCTGGATGCGGAAATGGGCCTGCGCTACAAGGTCACCGAGTGGGCGTCACTCAACCTTAAGGCGGAACGCGACATCATCAGTGGCGACTCGCAAAGCAACTTGAGCAAGACGCGCTATACCGCAGGCTTTGGCGTGGCTTGGTAATAAAACCCGACAAAACCTCGCGGGCCGCCACTGGCAACCTGCGCGCTTATTGATTACCTTGTGTTGAGATTGATTCCCATAGACATCCCAGGCTATGGGCGGTGCAATACCCAAGGAGTCATACGTTGAGCGCGCACGTTGCCAAAAACGCCCGAGAGCTGCTGCTCAAGGAATACCGTGGGGCACTCTCCACACTGTCCAAAGCCATTCCGGGGTTCCCCTTCGGGTCGGTGGTGCCATACTGCCTCGACGATCAGGGCCGCCCGATTATCCTGATCAGTCGCATCGCTCAACACACCCACAACCTGCAAAAAGACCCCAAATGTTCGCTGCTGGTGGGTGAGCGCGAGGCTGATGATGTGCAAGCGGTGGGGCGCCTGACGTACCTGGCCGAAGCCGAAAAACTCGAAGACGCGGGCGCCATTGAAGCGGCCGCCGAGCGTTATTACCGCTACTTTCCCGATTCGGCCAACTATCACAAGGCCCACGATTTCGATTTCTGGGTGCTCAAGCCGGTACGTCACCGTTATATCGGCGGGTTTGGCGCGATTCACTGGGTCGACCAGCTAACGTTGGCCAACCCGTTTGCCGGCAAGGTCGAGCGCAGCATGATCGAACACATGAACAGCGACCACGCCAAGGCCATCGCGCATTACGTCGCGCTGACGGGCTTGCCTGCCCGCGAACCCGCTCAATTGGCCGGTATCGACAGCGAAGGCATGCACCTGCGTATCGATCAATCCTTGCATTGGCTGCCGTTTGCCGCGCCTTGCAATACGCCGACACAAGTACGCGAAGCCCTGGTTTCATTGGCTCACGCCGAGGCATGGCCGAAAAAAGAGGCCGCTAACGCTTGAATTCACGAAATGGCGACGTCATCTAAGGTGGACTGGCAAGGCATTCTTGCGTTGAGGAACCATTTGATGCGCCCTTTTTTATTGCTCTTTCTGCTGTTCCCGGTGTTGGAGCTGTTCGTATTCGTCAAAGTCAGCAGCGCGATCGGCTTCTTCCCGGCGCTGCTGCTGATTATTCTCGGCTCGATGCTCGGCGTTCTGGTGCTGCGTGTCGCCGGCCTGGCCACGGCGCTGCGTGCGCGTGAAAGCCTGAATCGCGGCGAACTGCCAGCCCAGACCATGCTTGAAGGCCTGATGATGGCTTTGGCGGGCGGTCTGTTGATTCTGCCGGGCTTTGTCAGCGACGTTGTCGGTTTGGTCATGCTGCTGCCGATCACCCGCAAAGTGCTGGCGAACAAGATGCGTAAACGCGCCGAAGAGGCGGCTATTCGCCAGCGTGCGTTTGCCGATGACCTGCAACCGCGCGGTGGCCCCGCGCCGCGCCAGCCGCTGGGGCGTGAAGGTGATGTGATCGAAGGCGAGTTCGAACACCGCGACAGCAAATAACCCGCTTACTGGCACGGCACCTTCGGGTGCCGTGTTGCTTTTAACCACCGCAAAACACAAAAAAATTTACGCCGCGGCCCCTTGTAATAGGCGCATACGCCCTTATGTAACGGTCACCGCAAGGTTTCTGGTGGCGACACCAGACAGACTTCCGCGTTTCGCTTGGCGAAGCGCGACCGGCACCGCCGGAATACAAACCGCCGGTACTGATACCGGCCGATGAAAAACACAATTAGGAGAGATCGACAATGAGCAAGCTTCGTCCTCTGCACGACCGCGTCGTTATCCGTCGCAGCGAAGAAGAAAAGAAAACCGCTGGCGGTATCGTTCTGCCAGGTTCGGCTGCTGAAAAAGCCAACCACGGTGTGATCGTCGCTGCAGGCCCAGGCAAGACTCTGGAAAACGGTGAAGTGCGTGCGCTGGCCGTTAAAGTCGGTGACAAGGTTGTATTTGGCCCTTACTCCGGCAGCAACACGGTGAAAATCGACGGCGAAGACCTGCTGGTAATGGCTGAGAACGAGATTCTGGCTGTTCTGGAAGGCTGATTTTCCCGCTCATTTTCCCGTTACTCCAAAGTATTTAAGGATTATCGATCATGGCTGCTAAAGAAGTTAAATTCGGCGACTCCGCCCGTAAAAAAATGCTCACCGGTGTTAACGTCCTGGCTGACGCAGTAAAAGCGACCCTGGGCCCAAAAGGCCGTAACGTGATCATCGAGAAGAGCTTCGGCGCTCCGACCATCACCAAGGACGGCGTTTCCGTCGCAAAAGAAATCGAACTGGAAGACCGTTTCGAGAACATGGGCGCGCAGCTGGTCAAAGACGTTGCCTCCCGTGCCAACGATGACGCAGGCGACGGCACCACCACCGCTACCGTTCTGGCTCAGGCTATCGTCAACGAAGGCTACAAAGCCGTCGCTGCCGGCATGAACCCGATGGACCTCAAGCGCGGCATCGACAAGGCGACCATCGCCGTTGTTGCCGAGCTGAAAAACCTGTCCAAGCCATGCGCTGACACCAAGGCCATCGCTCAGGTCGGCACCATCTCCGCCAACTCCGACAGCTCCATCGGCGACATCATTGCCGAAGCCATGGAAAAAGTCGGTAAAGAAGGCGTGATCACCGTTGAAGAAGGCTCTGGCCTGGAAAACGAACTGTCGGTTGTAGAAGGCATGCAGTTCGACCGTGGCTACCTGTCCCCGTACTTCGTCAACAAGCCAGAGACCATGGTTGCCGAGCTGGACAGCCCGCTGATCCTGCTGGTCGACAAAAAGATCTCGAACATCCGCGAAATGCTGCCAGTGCTGGAAGCCGTTGCCAAAGCCGGCCGCCCACTGCTGATCGTTTCCGAAGACGTTGAAGGCGAAGCCCTGGCGACGCTGGTAGTGAACAACATGCGTGGCATCGTTAAAGTCGCAGCCGTCAAGGCTCCAGGCTTCGGCGACCGTCGCAAGGCCATGCTGCAGGACATCGCTGTTCTGACCGGCGGTACCGTCATCTCCGAAGAGATCGGCCTGAGCCTGGAAAGCGCCACCCTGGAAAACCTGGGCAGCGCCAAGCGCGTGACCATCTCCAAAGAAAACACCATCATCGTTGACGGTGCTGGCGTAGAGCAGGACATCCAGGCTCGCATCACTCAGATCCGTGCCCAGGTTGCCGAAACGTCTTCCGACTACGACCGTGAAAAACTGCAAGAGCGTCTGGCCAAGCTGTCCGGCGGCGTTGCAGTGATCAAGGTTGGCGCTGGCTCCGAAGTTGAAATGAAAGAGAAAAAGGCCAGAGTTGAAGACGCCCTGCACGCAACCCGTGCAGCCGTTGAAGAAGGCGTGGTACCTGGCGGCGGCGTTGCGCTGATCCGTGCTCTGGAAGCCCTGACCGGTCTGAAAGGCGACAACGCCGATCAAGACGTTGGTATCGCTGTGCTGCGCCGCGCTGTTGAAGCGCCGCTGCGTCAGATCGCTGCCAACTCCGGCGACGAGCCGAGCGTTGTGGTCAACGAAGTCAAGAACGGCAAAGGTAACTACGGTTACAACGCTGCGACTGGCGTCTACGGCGACATGATCGAAATGGGCATCCTGGACCCTACCAAGGTGACCCGTTCTGCGCTGCAAGCGGCAGCCTCCATCGGTGGCCTGATCTTGACCACCGAAGCTGCGATTGCCGACAAGCCTAAGGCTGAAGGCTCGGCTGGCGGCGGTATGCCAGACATGGGCGGCATGGGTGGCATGGGCGGCATGATGTAAGCCAGCCTTACCCAGCACTAAAAAAACCCCGCCTGCAGTGATGCAGGCGGGGTTTTTTTATGCGCCGTTTGGCTGCGACCTTAGCGTTCGCTCAGTTGTGGCACCGCGGCCTTTGTGCCTTTCCAGCTCAGCAACTGTTGCTTGAAGCCATAGCTGGCGGCCTGGTAGTAGGTAATTGCGCGTTGGATCAACGGGTCATCGCTGTCCACCCGTCGCTCCTGGCTTTCGCCCAAGGCTTGGTCGTGGCGACGCAAGCCCTGGCGCGGGCTGAGAATCGCCAGGTCGGTGCCGTCAAACAACCCCAGGTGCTGGTAGTTGCCGACCACCACGCGCGGTGGCAGCGGGTTGTCTTGCAACAGGTTGCGGCCAAAGAAGGTCGACTCGTAGCTCAGGTTGATCAGGCCCAGCAAGGTCGGCGCAAGGTCGATCTGGCTGGCCAGTTGCGCGCTTTCACGCGCATCGATCAGCTTGGGTGCATAGATGAACAGCGGGATCTGGTAGTTCTCGATTGGCAGGTCTTCCTTGCCCGCGCTGCCGGCGGTGTGGTCGGCGACAAACACGAAAATCGTGTTATCGAACCACGGCTTCTGGCGTGCTGCGTCAAGGAACTCGCCGATCGCGTGGTCGGTGTATTTCACCGCGCCGTCACGGCCATTGCCGGACTTTATATCGATGCGCCCGTCCGGGTAGGTGTAGGGGCGATGGTTGGAGGTGGTCATCAGTTGCAACAAGAACGGCTGTTGCTTGGCGTAATCAGCGTCGGCCAGTTTCAGGGTTTGCCGGTAAAGGTCTTCATCGGCCATGCCCCACGCGTTTTTGAAGGAGATTTCTGCTTCAGGCACGCTGCTCTGGTCTACCACCCGGTAACCGTTACCGCTGAAAAACGCGTTCATGTTGTCGAAGTAGCCGCGCCCGCCGTAGACGAACACGCTGTCGTAGCCGATGGCGCCGAGTTGTTGGCCGAGGCTGGCGAAACCGCTTTCACGGCCAATGCGCTTGACGATTGAGCGGCCAGGCGTGGGCGGAATCGCCAGCGTAATCGCCTCCAGGCCTCGGTCCGTGCGGGTGCCGGTGGCATAGAAGTTATTGAAGTACAGGCTCTGTTTGCGCAGGGCGTCGAGGTTGGGCGTGAGGTTGCGCCCGTCGCCATTGCTGCCCATGTATTTGGCGCTGAAACTTTCGATGGTCACCAGCACGATGTTGGGTTTGCGCAGCGTGCCCGGGTTATCAATGGCGCGGCGAATGTCCAGTGGGTCTGTGCCGATGAAACGAGCATTCGGTTCGCTGAGTTCAGCGCGTATTTGCTTGGCGACCACCGCGTCCGGCAGGCTTTTGTAAAACTGCGTGTAATCGAGCTCGTTGTTGCGGAAGGCCGCGAAAAACTGATACGGGCCGTTGCTTGCCAGTTCGTTTTTGTAGGCGTTACCGCCTTGGGCACGCGGGCTGTCCTGGCTGATCAGTTGCAGGCTGAGGCCAGCGACCACCAGCAGGCTCAGGGCGCTCAACAGGCGACCACGCATCGGCGGCAACGGCGCGCTCATCGCGGCATTAAAAGGTTTGCGCAGTGCTAGGCTCAAGACAATTGCGAGCATCGCCAGCAGGCTCAGCAGTTTGCCGATCGGGTACGACTCCAGCAGGTTGTTCAGCACCTCATTGGAGTACACCAGGTAGTCGACGGCAATAAAGTTGAAGCGCACGCCGAACTCATCCCAGAACAGCCATTCGGCCACCGAGGTAAACAGCATCGCGAACAGGCTGACGCTGAGTACCGCTTGCAGGAACCAGCGATGGCCACGGCGGCGCCACAACGCGGGCGGGCAGAGCAGCAAATACAGGCCCAGCGGCAACGCTGCAAAGGCCAAAAAACCCAGGTCATACAGCAAACCGACGCCAAACACCGGCAGCAGGTTGCCGTCTACTTCGTTGAGGTGGGTGATCAGCAGCACGCTGCGCGTGAGCAGGAAAATAACCAGCCAGGTGCTGGTGACGAGCAGCAGAAAGCGCATAGGCGCAGTTTTGAGAAACCCCATGTCCATGTTCCTTATATCGATGGGCGGTGATCTTCGGCCTGACACTGTAGTCAGTTTGTGAAGCTATAGTGAAAAACTTGTTGGTTTGTACAATAGGTTGAAAACCTGTATCGGCGGGCCTTTGAGGTCTATCCCTGAGCCCCGCTTGGCCTTAAGCTGCGCGAGCCAACACGGCGGCTACCGCGTACGGAGACACTGCCCATGCGAATTTTATTGGTTGAAGACAACCGCGATATTCTGGCCAACCTGGCGGATTACCTGGGGCTAAAAGGCTACACCGTCGACTGTGCGCAGGACGGTTTGTCGGGCCTGCACCTGGCCGCCACCGAGCATTACGACTTGATCGTGCTCGACATCATGCTGCCTGGCATTGACGGCTACACCTTGTGCAAACGCCTGCGTGAGGACGCGCGCCGCGACACGCCGGTGATCATGCTCACCGCCCGCGACCAATTGGACGACCGGCTGCAGGGCTTCAAGTCCGGCGCCGATGATTACCTGCTGAAACCGTTTGCCTTGTCGGAACTGGCCGCCCGCATCGAAGCGGTGCTGCGCCGTGCCCAAGGCGGCGGGCGCCGTGCCCTGCAAGTGGGCGACTTGACCTACGACCTTGATACGCTTGAAGTCACCCGCGAAGGGCGCCTGCTCAAGCTCAACCCGGTGGGCCTGAAACTGCTCGCGGTGTTGATGCAGAAGAGCCCGCACGTGCTGCGTCGCGAAATTCTTGAGGAAGCGCTGTGGGGCGATGACTGCCCGGACAGTGACAGCCTGCGCAGCCATGTTCACCAATTGCGCCAGGTCATCGATAAGCCCTTTGCCAAACCACTGCTGCAAACCGTGCACGGTGTGGGTTATCGCCTGGCCGAGGGTCGAGATGGAGTTTAAGCAAAGCCTTGCCCAGCGGATCATCATCGCCTTTGCCTTGATGAGTGCGCTGGTGGCGGGGGCGTTCGCCATGGGCATCGTTGCCACCGTGCACCTGGTGGAAGAAAAACTGATCTCGGCGGGCCTCGGTGGCGACTTGCAACGCCTGCTGTTGATGGACAGCGTTGAGGACTGGAGCCATCGCCCGGAGCCGGATCAACTGTTCTATTTCAGCGGCGGGCGTGGCGATTTCGAGCTGCCCAAAGATCTGCGCCACCTCGAACCGGGTTTTCATGAAGTGTTTCGCGAGGCGCTGTCGTACCACGCCATGGTCGAAGTGGTGGATGGTCGGCGCTATGTGCTGTTGCAGGACCAAAGTGATTTCGAAGAGCGCGAGCGCGTTCTGTTTGCCGTGGTGCTGGTGGGCTTCGTGCTCAGCTTGGCGCTGGCGGTGTTCCTCGGTTGGGTGCTTGCGCGCAAGGTGATGGCTCCGGTTGTGCGCCTGGCCCGCCAGGTGCGTCATCGCGATCAATTGCTGGGGTTGGCGCCGCCGCTGGCGCCGGATTACGCGGCCGATGAAGTCGGCGAGCTGGCGGTGGCCTTCGACGCCACGCTGGGCCGCTTGCGCCAGGCGTTGTCTCGCGAGCAATTGTTTACCAGTGACGTCAGCCACGAATTGCGCACGCCGTTGATGGTGCTGGCCAGTTCGTGCGAATTGCTATTGGAAAACCCGGCGATTGATCAGCGCGGCCGTAACCAAGTCGAACGGATTGCCCGTGCCTGCGAAGAGATGCGTGAACTGGTGCAAACGTTCCTGATGCTGGCCCGCGCCAAACACGATGATTCGGCGATGTCGGCCCAAGTCACGTTGACGCAGGTGGCAGAGGACTTACTCGGCATCTGGCGCGAGCCAGTTAAGCAAAAGGGCCTCGAACTGATTTACCAGCCGGGTGCGCCGCTGGATACCCGCTACAACACCACCTTCTTGCACGCGGTGATGGGTAACCTGCTGCGCAACGCCCTGCATTACACCGAACACGGGTTTATCCGCTTGACCCTCGAACCCAGCGGTTTTGTGGTGGAAGACTCCGGCGTGGGTATTCCCGAAGACAAGCGTGAAGCGATGTTCGAGCCTTTCGTACGCGGCAGCGAAAAACGCGGTGAAGGCCTGGGCCTTGGCCTGTCGCTGGTGCAACGGATCTGCGAAAGCCAGGGCTGGAGCGTCAGCCTGAGTACCATGGAGCCTAACGGCTGCCGTTTTCACGTCGAGTTGAGCCAGGTCAACCCCTGAACGTAAACCCTGCCACTACCCTGTGGCAGCTGCCGCGTTTTTCGGCGAAGATGGCCCCATGCCACCGCTTGTGTCTGTAAAGTCTTGAAATGTATGAGATTGGACAGGACAAGATTTTCACAACGAGTTGACCTGTCGATCACAGTTTGCTGCTTAAGGTTGTAGGCATCAGCTACTGGAGATCCGTTGATGCCTACCCCGATCAAGCTCGATTTTTCTGAAAAGTACGACGATCAGCACGCGAAGAATTATTTGCTCAAACATCAGGACAATCTGGCTCGCCGGTTGTCCCACAAGCGCGACGAGCAACTGGCACGCGGTGCGCTGGCCATGGCTGGCGAACCTGGCCTGGTGTTGGACCTGCCCTGCGGGGCCGGGCGTTTTTGGCCGCTGTTGGCTGAAAAGCCCAACCGTGTGATTATCGGCGCCGATAATTCGGCATCGATGTTAAAGGTCGCAACCACCGCTCAGCCTGCCGATGTGGTGAAACGGGTACGGCCTTTGCAAACATCTGCCTTCGATATCGATTTGCCCGATAATTCGGTCGACAGCATTTTTTGTATGCGCTTGATGCACCATATTGGTGACCCTGCGCATAGACTGACGATATTGCGGGAATTTCAGCGAGTTACGCGTGACAGCGTGATTCTTTCGCTGTGGGTAGATGGCAATTTCAAGGCCTGGAAACGCAAGCGTGCCGAAGTGAAACGTCGTAATAAAGGTGAGCAGGAAGGTTACCAAAACCGGTTCGTGTTACCGGCTGCTACTGTCGAGGCAGAGTTTGAGCAGGCCGGTTTCCGTGTTCAGGAATCCCTGGACTTCATACCGCTCTACGCCATGTGGCGAGTTTATGTCTTGCGCAAGAGGTAACAGGATGGCAATTGAGTGCGCAGTTGGCAGTCATGTAGCTCCCGAAGAACGATTTGATTTTTTTTGGCGCCAGCAGGGCGAGTGGGTCGAAGAACCCAATCGTCGACGTGGTGGTGAAAGCGGTGTGCAACGCGTGAAGAGCCCAAATGGTCGTTTGCTCTATTGCAAGCGCCAGACCGGCCATATCTACCGCAGTTGGCTGCACCCGTTTGGTCGCCCGACCGTGTTGCGTGAACGCGATGCCTTGAAAGGCCTGCGTTCACTGGATGTACGTGTGCCGGAATTGGTGTTTTGCGAGGCGCGTCGCGACCCTGAGCACCAATGGAAAGCGCTGTTGGTAACCGCGTCTCTCGACGGTTTCGACGAAATCGAAAACTGGTACGCCGCAGGTGGCCGTGAGCAGTATGGCGAGCAGGTACACGAGCGTGTACTGAAAGAGTTGGCGGGCACCCTTGCACGTATGCACAAGGGCCGCTGGCAGCATGGCTGCCTCTACATCAAGCATATTTTTGTACGCGTAACCGGCGAGCGCGATTCGGCCAACGTGGAAGTCGCGTTATTGGATTTCGAGAAGTGCCGTCAGCGTTTGACCGCTTATCGCGCGGCCTCCCACGACATGCTGCAACTGCGCCGCCATTCGTCGTGGAATGATACCGACTGGAAAAAACTGAGCTACTTTTATGAGACGGCGTTTGGCAGCGCTATCAAGGGTTTAACCAGATGAAGCTAGAAACAGCACGAGGTTTGTTTCTGGTCGGGGCGTTGGGCGTTGCAGCCCTCGCCCTGGCGGCGTGGGAACAACCTCGCACACAAGTGCTCAGTGCGGCGCAGGGTGGTGGGCAATGCCTGCTGCCGCGCATCGCCAAGGCCAGTGTGGTGGCCCAGCCTGATCATGACTTGTTGTTGTTCATGTTCGGGATGTCTCAAGGCATGCGGCCGCAGAGTTGATTAAAGCGTTGAAGATTCAAACCCCCTGAAAAGGCCTTGCGATGCGAGGCCTTTTTTTTGGCTGGGGTAAAGGATGCCGTCAGACCAGATGCAGATGGTTATCCCAAAACCCCGATGGCAACTCCAATGGCTTCGCCACCAGCGCTGTCTGGCGACAATCGTAAAAGCGGCAACGGCCTTGCCCTGAAGTCACCACAAACCCATCCTCGACCGCGCCGACGCCGGCACAGTCGGGCAAAGGCCCATCCAGCCGCAACTCACCACTGTCCATGTCCCAGATAAAAAAACGATTGCCGCGTGGCGCAGTCAACGCCACCAGCCGCAATTCACTGTGCACCGCGACGCTGGCGGTGTAGTGCCCCATCGCCTGCAACTGCGCGTCCGCCACCGCAAACGCCACAAACGGCTGCCCCGGCCGCTTGATCGCAAGCAACTCGGAACGCTCCTGCGACGGCCCCATGAACTGCTGCCCGGTAAGAATGGTGCCATCGCTGGCAATTCCCATATGGCGCACGCTGTTCATCTGCTGGCCCAACGTCTCCTTGCTGATCAGCGTGCCGTCACGTTGCATCAGCACCAGGCTCGGTTCCATGGCGTTGAGGTTCATCTCCACACGGCTTTCAGCCTCGGTGCGAATGCCGCCGTTGGCCACCACCAGGGTTTCGCCATCGGGCATCCACGACACTTGATGTGGCCCAATGCCGTGGGTAGATATTTCGCCGCTGTGCACCAGCCGTTCGCCCTCGAACCGGTATACGCCGAGCAAGCCACGGCCAGGGTCAGACGTGTCGTTCTCGGTGGCGTATAGCCAGTCGCCGCTTTTGTGAATGACCGCATGCCCGTAAAAATGCCGATTAGGCTTAGAGGTGATGGTTTGCAGCAGCGCGCCATCCCGCAGGTTGATCAGGTAACTCTCGGTGCCTGGGCGCCGGGCGACGAACAGCGCAATCGGCAGCGTCGGGTGGTTGATGATGTCGTGACAGCGCTGGCCAACTTCAGTGGCAAACACACGTTTGCCGTCCAGGCGGAAGCCGACAGCGTAGTGCTTGCCGTCGGCGTCATCGCGCGCCGACAGCAGCAGCGGGCCGTTGTCCTTTTGCTTGAAAAGCGTCCAGCCACCCAATGTGAGTGCACTGAGCAGCACGCTGCCAACGGCCAAAGCCTGTCGCCTGAGCATTATCAGTCACCGTCGTTGGCGTTAAAGCCCAGTTGGATGCCCAGCGCCTTGGCCAACTCACCTTCGTGTAGGCGGTGGACGACGTTAAGGCTGTCATAGAGGTCGTTGAGTTGCTGGCGCCCGGCATCGTCGGCCAACAATTCGTTGAGGGTGCGTTGGGTGCTGGCGAACAGTTTCAGGGAGGCGGCATACGCGGCGTCGATCTTGTCGGCCAGTGGCTTCTGGTCCGATGGCAACAGGCCGCGCAGGCCTTTGTTGTCGACCCCGGCCCATACGGTCTGGGCCGCCGCGAGGCTGGCTTGCAGGCTTTGCAGGGACGATTGGCTACGCCATGCATCGGCCTGGAACGGTTGCGGAATGCCCTTGGTCTGGCGGCCCATCGGCGTGCCGAGCTTTTTCTTCAGGGTGTCGAGTGCCGTCACTTGTACGCGCAACAGATCGGCGATGGCTTCGTGGGAATCGGCGTAGCGCTGGTTGGGAAACGTGGTCATCTGCGAGAGCATGCCGTCGGTGCTGTTCCAACTCGCCAGAATCTCTTCAGCCAGGGCCTTCTGACGCTCGCCGATGGCCATCAACAGTGGGCAGTAACGGGCCTTTTGGGTTGGCTCGGCGATGTCGGTCTTGGCGTCGTACAGAATGTATTCGTAGGCCGACAGGCCCTGCACCACCACGCTGGACTTGGCCAGGGCGGCGGCATCGATTTGCGGCTGGGCGCTGACCAGTTGCTCGACTTGGCGGCCCACGAGGTTTTTCTTGTCCGGCCAGAACTGCACTTGCCACGAGCGGTTGCCCTCGGCCAGCGGGCCAATCAGCAAGGGTTGCAACTCGGCCCAGGCCTTTTGCGCGTGGAGGAAGTCGGCGCGGGCGGTGTCCAGGCTCTGAGTGCCCTGGCAGTAGGCGAGGGCGCTGACCGCCAGTTGACGGTCGGCGTCAACCCAGCGGCTGTAGGTCGGTAGGATCACCTGCTTGGCGATGGCCGCCGAGGTCACCGCTTGCGGGTCCTGCGGCGAGCAGGCGCCGAGGGCGATGGCCGCCAGGCTGGTGAACAACAACTTGGGACGGAACATGTCGAGCTCCCTTCTGTAAGTGGGGCACAGCTTATAAAGAATTCAGGAACGCCAACAACGCAGCGCGCTGCTCGGCATTAAAAGACAACACGTGTTGCTGCGCCGGTTGCGCTTCACCGCCATGCCACAGCACGGCTTCCAGCAGGTTGCGGGCGCGGCCGTCATGCAAAAACTGGGTGTGACCACTGACGGTTTGCGTCAGGCCAATGCCCCACAACGGCGGGGTGCGCCAGTCGCGGCCAGTGGCCTTGAATTCGCTGCGGTTGTCCGCCAGGCCGGCGCCCATGTCGTGCAACAACAGGTCGCTGTAGGGGCGAATCACCTGGTTGGCCAGTTCGGGTTCGGCGGCATTTGCCGCCGTGGTGAAGGTCGGCTTGTGGCAGCCCTGACAACCGGCTTGGTAGAACAGGTTTTTCCCGGCCAGCACCTGCGGTGTGTCGACGCCACGGCGTGCCGGCACCGCCAGGTTGCGCGTGTAGAACAGCACCAGGCGCAGGATGTTATCGCTGACTTCCGGTTCGCCCTCGGGGCCATTGCCATTGGGCGCCTGTTTGCAGGCCAGCTGGGCGTCGGTGCAGTCATCAAACGGTCTCAGCGACGTGGTGAGGCCCATATCACCAGAGAACGCGTGAACATTTTGTTGATTGAGGTTGGGTTGCCCGGCTTTCCAGCCAAAACGCCCGAGTACGCTTTTGTGCTGCGCGTCATCCCAGACCCAGTTGGCGCGGCCGATGATGGCGTCTTTATCGGCGGTTTCGGGGTCGGTATTACGCAGCACATCGGCATCGGCAATCGCTTCGAGCAGGCCGAGGCCGATCATCGGCGGGGCGATGCGCGCAGAAAAAAGTGTATCCGGGTGCATCGGGCCGTAGCCGAGTTGGGTGATTTGCAGGTCCGGCTTGCGCAGCTCAACCACAGTACCGTCCTTGAAGGTCACAGTGACGGGTGTGTAGTCGACCCGCACTTTGCCTTCGGGCGCTACGCCAGGCACGCCCATGTCTTGCAACTGTCCGCCGTAAACCGGCTCGGGCACTACGCCGATCTGCTCGATAAGCTTGGCGTAGGGCGGCAGATCCGATGCTGGCGCGGGGATCGACAGGCGCACCAGCATCGACACTGCGTTGGGCGCATCGGGCAGCGGCGGATGGCCGCGGCCGTCCTTGATATGGCAGTTCTGGCAGGCGTTGGTGTTGAACAGCGGGCCGAGGCCGTCGCGCGCCGTGGTGGTGGAGGGCGCGATCACCCACGGGCTGCGAAAAAAACTGTTGCCGACGCTGAAATCCAGGCGGCGCGTGGGCGCAAGGTTGGCCGAGGGCAGGGAGAACGCATTCTGGTCGCGCTTGTTCACGGTCGTCGCGCCGCCGGCTCGCGCTTCACCGGGCTCTGCCTTGGTGAAGCGCGGGGCGTCGTCGCAGGCGGTCAGGCACAAGGCCATCAACGCTGCGGACAGGCGAAAAAGCGAACGGAACATCGAGTTTCCCGAGCGGAGGCGAAAAATCAGGCCGCAAAGTCTAACAGGGCGGGCCAGATTGAATAAGAGCAATTATCGTTTGGTGGAATCCGATTCATTCCCGCTAGAATGACCTCACATTTTTTTCTGGAGGTGGCCAATGCAGGCTCTCGACGCTTTGCTCAACCGTGTTTCCGTGCCGCGTTTGCTGGAGCCGGCGCCGACCCAAGAGCAGCGCGATGTGCTGTTCGCCGCCGCCATGCGTGCGCCCGACCACGGGCAGTTGCGCCCGTGGCGGTTCCTGACCGTGGAAGGCGCCGCGCGTGAGCAAATGGGCACGCTGCTGGCCGAAGCTGCGCGCCTGCACGACGCCCAAGCCCCGCAAGCCGCCATCGACAAGGCCCAAAACGGCCCGCTGCGTGCCCCGCTGGTGGTGGTGGTGATTGCGCGTTTGCAGGAGCACTTCAAAGTGCCCAAATCCGAGCAGTTACTGGCGGCCGCCTGTGCAGCCCACGGCATTCTGCTGGCCGCTTATGCGCAGGGGATTGGTGCGGTGTGGCGAACTGGCGAACTGTCCTACTCGGCCCACGTCGCCAACGGCTTGGGGTTGACTGCGGAGGAGCAAGTGATTGGCTTCCTCTATTTAGGCACGCCGCAGAACCCGCCGCGTACTGCGCCGAAAGAACAGCTGGCGCCGTTTGTTAAAGCCTGGACCGGGCTCTAAAAGGATTGTGGCGGGGGAGCAAACCCCCCTCGCCACAGCAGTCCGGTTTACACCTTGAATTGATCCATCAACTTCATCTGCTGGCTGGCCAACGCGTTGAGTTGGCTACTGACAGCCGCTGACTCGGTAGCCTGCCCGGTGAGGGTTTCGGTCACGGTGCGGATCGCCGAGACGTTGCGGTTGACCTCTTCGGCCACGGCGCTTTGTTCTTCGGCGGCGCTGGCGATTTGCAGGTTCATGTCGCTGATCACCGTCACCGCATCACTGATCTTGCCCAACGCCTGCACCGCTTGATGAATTTGCCCGGCATTGCTTTGGGCCTGCTGTTGGCTGGAATGCATGGTCGCAACCACGCCACGCGTGCCGCTTTGGATGCGTTCGATCACCAGGCGAATCTCTTCCACGGAGTCCTGTGTGCGTTTGGCGAGGTTGCGCACCTCGTCGGCGACGACCGCAAAACCACGCCCGCTTTCGCCTGCGCGCGCAGCTTCGATGGCGGCGTTGAGCGCCAACAGGTTGGTCTGTTCGGCAATGCTGCGGATCACTTCCAGCACCGAGCCAATTTGCTCGCTGTTAACCGCCAGCGCCTCGACTTCGGTGACCGCTTTGCTGACTTCTTCAGCCAGCGTGGTGATGTCGCGGGTGCTCTGTTCAATGATCGACATGCCTTCACGTGCCGACTGGTCCGCGCCGCGTGCCGCGCTGGCGGCGTTCGACGCGCTGCTGGCGACGTCATGCGCGGTGGCGCTCATTTCATTCGAGGCGGTGGCCACCTGGTCGATTTCGCGGAACTGCACCTGCATGCCTTCGCTGGTCTGGCGTGCGATGGCTGAGGATTGATCTGCCGTGGCGCGCGCTTCGGTGATGCTTTGCTTGATCTGCGCGATGGTCGGTTGCAGCTTGTCGAGGAAGCGGTTGAACCAGTTCGCCAGCTCGCCCAATTCGTCTTTTTTGGCGTAAGTCAGGCGCTGGGTGAGGTCGCCTTCGCCGCTGGCGATATTCTTCAGCATTGCGGCCACGTTGTTGATAGGGCGGGTCACGCCGGTAGCGGTCAGCCAGATCAACAGCAAGCCCAACAGGGCAGCAGCGGCGCCGACCAGCAATGCCTTGAGCGTGGCGGCGTCTTGGGCCTGGTTGAGTACCGCTTGCAGCTTTACGGTGTCCGCCAGCATCACGGCTTTTGACAGCTTGATCACCACGCCCCACGACTTGGCATCGGCAATCGGCTTGACCGGGTACACCGCGCGAATGGTGTCGTCCTGCTCGCGGACCTTGCGCGTATCGTTGGCTAACAGTTGCACGATCTCTTTGCCTTCAGCGCCAATGATGTCGCTGAGGTTTTTGCCGACTCTGGCCGGTTCGCCACTGTAGGCCGCGATCACGCCGCTGCTGGAGAGAATCTCTAAATGCGCGGCCCCGTCGAACAGGTCATTTTGTGCGTTGTCAGTGGTGGCTTGCAGCGCGTTGAGGGCGATGTCGACACCCACCACGCCGATAACCTTACCGTCCACCTGCAATGGCACGGAAATCGTGGTCATCAATACCGGTTTGCCGGCTACCGTGTCTTCATACGGTTCCAGCAGGCACGTAGCGCGGGTGTCGCGTGGGCAGGTGTACCAAATGTTGTAGGGCGTACCGCTGGGAGTGGGCGCGGTTTTGGTCAGGTCTTCTTCGACCATCACGGTGTTCAGGCCATCGCCGCCCGCACGACTCCAGTAGCTGGCGAAGCGGCCGCTCTGATTCGAAACGCGGGCTTTGTCGTCAACGAACTCGCTGTCCTTGCCATCCAGGGCATTGGGCTCAAATGACAGCCAAATGCCGAGTACCTTGTTGTTGCGTTCAAAGGCGGTCTTCAGGCTTTGGTTAAGTTCTTCACGCAGCGCGCCAGCGTCCAACCCACGTTTGGCGGCCGTAATGCGCAGCCCCTTGATCTGGTCGGCCAGGGCGGTGAGTGCGACGAGGTTTTCGCCAAAGTTTTTTTGCAGCTGTACCGCTTGTTCGCCGGCTTTGGCTTGCAACAGGTTTTGCACACTGGTGGTGAGCATTCGCGAGCTTGAATCGCTGACGAGGCGGTTATTTTTATCGGCCTCGTGCAGGTTGATGCCGACAATCAGTGCGATCACCCCCAACAGGCAAAGGCCGGACAGCAGCACGATTTTCAGGCGGATAGAGAGGGTGTCGAACATAGAGTCACTCGCGATTGGACTTTTCTAAAGGGCAAGCAGGGCGAGCCAAGTCCATTCGGCGCTATGTCTGAAACATCGGCGTAACAATATGTTTCGTGAGGAGAAGGCGATGAGCGGTAGCTAAATGCCTGCATGCAACGCTATGGATGGGCTGCAAGCCGTTCCGGGCGCGACCATATCCACAGGTTGCCGAGGCTCATGCCGGCAATCGCCAAGTAGATCGGCCAGCCGTGATTGAGCATCACCAGCATCAACCCGGCACACAGCAGCATGCTTACGGTGGCGCTGATTTTGGCGCGGCGCGCGATGATTTTGCCATTGCGCCAGTTGCACAGGATCGGCCCGAACAACCGGTGGTTTTCCAGCCAGGCGCTGAGGCGCGGCGAGCTCTTGGTCGCCGCCCAGGCGGCGAGCAGGATGAATTCGGTGGTGGGCAAACCCGGTATCACAATCGCGACCAACCCAATGCCCAGGCTGACATAGGCCAGCAGGCCAAAGAGGACCCGTGCGATTTTTGAGCTGGATTGGGTGTTGCGGGTCATGGGCTTAGGCAATGTGAAGGGATCAAAAAATCAATTTGAAAGAGTAGCCCAATGTGGGAGGGTTTGCTCCCACAGGTGGCCGCGTTTCAATCCGGGAATCAGGCCAGTTCTGGGCGCTTAGCGTACGCCTGTTCCAGCAGCACGGTGAAGCGCACGAACGCGTCGATTGCACCTTTTTCTACTGCGGCTTCTTCCTCGGCGTTGAAGTGCAGACCGTCGAGGGTACGCGTGAAGCGCTTCCAACCTTCGGCGCGACCACCGGCTGGCTCGCCCAGGTGGCGCGCGCCGAAGGTTTCGCTGAGGCCCAGGCCCACGGCGCGTTTGATCAGGAAGGCGGCGCCCAGCTTGGAGCCTTCGGACACGAACAGCCAGCCCAAGGCTTCGGCCTTGCCGGGGTTGTTTACGGCGCCGGCGACCGGAGCTGGCACGGCGGTGTGCAGGTCGGCGAGGTCCAGCTTGGCGGCGTCGGCGCGGCAGCGCTCGGCCAGGTCAGGCACGATTTTGATCAACTCCGGGTCGTTGTACAGCGCCACCAGCTCCGATTGGAGCAGGTATTGCGCGACCACAAAACGCGCGAAGTTGGCTTGTGTTTCAAACGGGGCGTGGGCCTTGACCAGCGCATCCAGCTTGGTGTGCGGCACGTGAGTGATCTGGTTCAGGCGCTGCGAGCGCAGGCTTGGGCGTTCTGCGGTATTGGAAGCGGTCATGAAAAGTCCTTTAGAAGGGGAGCGCCTTGATGCTCTGACGGGGTGCAGAGGGGTTATCAACTAGACGAACAAGGAGACGTGGCACAGTAAAAAAACCTCACCCCGCCGCTGAAAGGTCGGCGAGGGGAGTGTGGGTTTTATCAGATGTCCCAGATCACGTTGATCGCAAAGTTACGGCCGGGCTGGGTCAAACGGTCCAGGTTGGCCGGGCCGGTCACTGCCGCCTCGCCGACGCTGTCGTAGCTGCGCACGTCATCCCAGTTCCAGTACTTTTTGTCGGTGAGGTTATACAGGCCGCCGTTGACAGTGATGTCGTGGGTGACTTTGTAAAACGCCGTAAGGTCGAGGATGCCGAAGCCTGGGGTTTTGAACGGGCCGTCGGTGCTGCCGTCGGGCGCGTGGAAGGACGTGCTGTCGACGCGGTTCTGCTTTTTCACCAGGGTCCAGCTCAGCAGGCCGCCGTAATTGTCCTGATCGTAGCCCAGGCCGAACACACCCTTGAGCGGGTTGACGCTGTTCAGCGGCTTGCCGTTGGCGTCGTTGCGGCCGTAGGCGTACGAGACCGCGCCTTGGCTGTACAGGCCTTGCGGCGCACCGAATGCATCCAGGTTCAAGCGGCCCTTGGCCTCTGCACCCTTGATGGTGGCACGCTTGATATTGACTGCCTGGAACTGCTCGACGGTGCCGCCGACCACGGCGTTGTCTTCATCGATAAAGTTGCGGTACTTGTTGTAAAACACCGCGATGTCAAAGGAACCCGCATCGAACTTGCCGCGAATCCCGGTTTCGATGCCTTTGCTGGTTTCCGGCTTGAGGTCGGGGTTGGGCTCGACGGTGTAGCCCTGGTTGAGGTTTTCAAAGCGCCCGTACAGCGCCTTGGCCGATGGCGTGCGGAAACCCTCGGCGTATTGGCCAAACAGCGTGTATTGATCGGTCAGCGCATAGGTCAGGCCGAACTTTGGGGTCACGCGGTGCCAGGTTTTTTCCTTGTCGCTGACCGGTAACAGGCCGGTCGGGTCGACGCCGCTGAGAAATTCCTGCGTCAGCTTGGGTTTGAGCTGGGTGTAGTCGTAGCGCACGGCAGGCAGGAAGGTCCATTTGCCCCAGCTGATTTGGTCCTGCGCGAATAACGAATACGTGTTGATGGTCGGGTCCGGGAAATCGCTGACCTTCTTCACACTGTCGCTGGCTGATGGGCTGGGCGCGCCGATGGCGGTGCAACCGGCACCGACGGCGAGGCAGGTGGCCGATCCTTCGCGTGACCCGGTGACTTTTTGTTGCTTGAGGGTGGTGCCGTAGGTCACTTGGTGGTCGGTTTCGCCGAGGCTGAATGCCTTGTCCAACTGAGCGTCGAAGACCCACTGTTTTTCTTCGTAAAGCGTGTCGCGGGTGCGCAGTACACGACGGCCTGGCTGGTAGATTTCGGCAGTGGTCTGGTCGGTTTTGGCGATCTGGTAATTGAGGCTGGTTTTGATGCGGTCGGCGATCGGCGATTCAAGCGCCAAGGTGTTTTCCAGGCCGAAACGCTCACGGGTGATGGTGTCGTTACCGCGACGGTCACGATAAAGGTTGAAGCCCTGGCCACCGACGAACGGGCCGCCGACCGCGTTCTTCAAGTTGACGTCGCGATCATCCTTGTACTTTTCATAGGTCAAGCCCAAGCGATTATCTTCACCGTAATTCCAGCCCAACTTGGCCAGTACGTTGGTGGTGCGCGCATCTTCCGGGTTGGCGCCGGTGCGGGCCAGGCCCGTGGCGTTATTGCCGTCGTAGGCCTGCATTTCATGGCCGTTGCGCTGGCTCAGGTGCAGCAAACCGTCAACATCCTGCACACGGCCGGCGACGGTGCCAGAGGTCAGCCAACTTTCATCGGCCGAGCTGTAGCCGGTTTTCAGGCGGGCGCCGACGTCCTCGCCGGGCTTGATGATGTCGTCCGGGTCGAGGGTGAAATAGCTCACTGCACCGCCGATGGCGCTGCTGCCATACAGCGCCGAAGCCGGACCGCGCAGGATTTCGACGCGCTTGACGATTTCCGGGTCAACGTAGTTGCGGCGGGTCTTGGCATAAGGGCCGTTGAAGAAATTGTCGGGCACTTCTACGCCATCCACCTGCGTCAGAATGCGATCACCGTCTATGCCGCGAATGTTGTAGCCCGCGTTGCCGGAGCGGGTGCCGGCGCCGCCCACGGACACGCCGGGCTCATAGCGCACCAGTTCGCGAGTGGTGTTGACGGTCTGGCGGTCGAGCGCCTCGCGGTCATGCACGCTGACGGTGCTCGGCACGCTGTTGACGTCTTGCGCGTTACGTGTGGCGCTGATCGTGACTTGTTGCAGATTGAGGGTGCTGCCTGCCGCGCGTTTTTCCAGCACGATGTTGTTATTACCCAGTTTGCGGTAGCTCAGGTTGGTCCCCACCAACAGCCGGTCCAGGGCTTTTTCCGGCGACAACGCACCACGTACGCCAGGCGACGACACACCTTGGCCCAATTGCGCCGGCAAACCGACTTGCCAGCCGGTCACGGCGGTAAAGGCATTGAGTGCCGAGACCAGCGGCTGCTGCTCGATGCTGAAGGTGTAATTGCCGTGGCTGCGCGCGACGGGTTCGGCGGCGGTGGCAGCCATGGCTGGCGCGCTGGCCAACAGGAGGGCGGCGGTCAGCAAGGACAGCACGGGTGAAGAAGACCGGGGGTTGAAACAAGACGACATCGAGAGCGCTCCGGGGATACGAATCTTATAGGTGCGAACCGAATCAAATAGGAATCAGTTGCATTGGCTAAGACGAGACGTACCACCGACAGCTATCGAGTAAAAATAATTCTCATTTAGTTCAAGATGACCAGTGCCGGGTATTCCGACAGTTTGGCCGAGGTGATGTGCGCCAGCGAACGCACCACGTCCAGCGGCTGGTCGAGGCGATAATTGCCGGTGACGGCGGTGCTTGCGAGCGTGTCGTTGGTGTTGACGATCCAGCCGGGGTAGTAGCGGCGCAACTCGGCGAGCACTTCGCTCATTGGGCAGTTTTCAAACACCAGCCGACCCTGAACCCAAGCGAGGTCTTTGCTGGCGTCCAGCTTGGCCGGTGGCCCGAAGCCTTTGGGGCCGATGCGGATGCTCTCACCGGCGCTCAGGCGCACGCGGGCATCGTTGAAGGTGTTGCTCAGGTCGACATCGCCGCGCTGAACCTGCACTTGCGCCTCGCCGTTGAGGTAACGCACGGCAAAATCGGTGTCGCGCACGCTGGCACGCACCGGGCCGGCGTCGATCTCCAGCGGCAGGCCACGGTTGGCGGTGATTTCAAAAAAAGCCTCGCCCTGGTACAGCTTCGCGACGCGTTGGTGATCCTTGATGCTGCTGGAGAACGCCGAGTCGGTGTTCAACAACACCTTTGCGCCATCGTCCAACTGCACACGCTGGCGTTCGCCGACCACGGTGAGGTGGTCGGCCTGCAAACGCACGGGCAAATTGCTGAAGCTGAACAGGCCGAGCAGCAGCACGGCGGCGGTGGCCAGCGGTTTCCAATGCGGCTTGATGCGGCGCCAGGCTGAGGGCTTGCGCGGCGCGGCCAGGGCCACGGCGGCGCTGTGCACAGGCGCGCCACCCCAAGCCGCCTGGGCTTTGTTAAACGCGTGGGCGTGCGCCGGGTCGCTGGCCAGCCACGCGTCGAACTCGGCCTGCTGCCCGGGTTGCGGGCACTGCAAGACGATCAGCCAGTCGAGGGCCTGGTCCATAGCCGTGTCTTGCAACACCTCATGAGCCAGCTCATGGGGGCGCAGTTTATTCGGGTCGGTCACGGTGTTCCTCGGGTCTTCGCCACGTTTTATTGATCTTTCCTACAGGCTGGATCGATATAGCTGTCAGGTGAAGCTTAAGGCCGATCCAGGCGTTCGGCCACACCTACACAGATGGCCATGATCAATTTCAGTTCCTTTTGCACGGTGCTCAGGGACACTTGCAGTTGATCGGCGATCTCTTGGTAGCTGTAACCGTGCAGGCGGCTGAGGATAAAAATCTGCTGCTGGCGGGCGCTCAACTGGCCGAGGCTGACACTCAGGTGCTCAAGCAATTGCTCGGCCTGGGTGGCATCTTCCGGGGTGCTGACGGGGGCGGCGACGCTTTGCAGGATGTCCAGCGGCACATCTTCCTGCAGCGTGCGGGCTTGAATCCTGCGTGAGCGCAGGTGATCCAGCGCCAGGTTGCGCGCGGTTTGGTAGACGAAGGGTTCGAGGTGCTCGATCGGCCGCTCGCTGAGCGCTCGGGTGACGCGCAGGTAGGTCTCCTGCAGGAGGTCCTCGGCGGTGCTGTGGTTGTTCACCATCCGCTGCAAGGTGCGTAGCAGAATCACCCGTTGGGTGAGAAAGACTTGGTTAAAGCGGGATTGGCTCACAGTGATACCAGCTCGATTTGCAGTGAATGATAATGCTTATCATCAACGCAAATGGCAAGTGGCTATTCCTCTGAGCCTACCCAGGTGCAAGGGCATGCACATAACCCATGTGGGAGCGGGCTTGCTCGCGAATGCAGTGGTTCAGTCG
>NZ_JBLZPT010000001.1:0-165244 GCF_049199985.1 Pseudomonas kitaguniensis | reverse complement strand
TTGTTTTTTCTTTCGTTGTTCCTTACCCTCCTCTCCCCCCCCCCCCCCCCCCCCCCCCCCCCCCCCCCCCCCCCCCTCCCACAAAAGCCGCCTTCCACAGGGTTATTCTGCGTTGCAGAGCGCCAGGCAGTTATCCAGCATACGGTTGGAGAAACCCCACTCGTTGTCGTACCACGCCAGCACTTTGAGCAGCTTGCCGCTCGCCTTGGTGTGGTTGGCGTCGAAGATCGACGACAGCGGGTTGTGGTTGAAGTCACTCGAAACCAGCGGCAGGGTGTTGTAGCCGAGAATTTTAGAGTGCTGGCTGGCTTCTTTGAGCAGCGCGTTGACTTCCTCGGCCGTGGCTTCTTTTTTCAGCTGCACGGTGAGGTCGACCAGCGACACGTTGATCACCGGCACACGCAAGGCCATGCCGGTCAGCTTGCCCGCCAGTTCCGGCAACACCAGGCCCACCGCTTCGGCGGCGCCGGTCTTGCTCGGGATCATGTTCTGGGTGGCCGAGCGCGCGCGGTACGGGTCGGTGTGGTAAACGTCGGTCAGGTTCTGGTCGTTGGTGTAGGCATGAATGGTGGTCATCAAGCCGCTTTCGATCCCCAGTTCGCGGTGCAGCACTTGGGCCACCGGCGCCAGGCAGTTGGTGGTGCACGAGGCGTTGGAGATGATCTGATGGGATTGACGCAAGATGTCATGGTTGACGCCGTACACCACGGTGGCGTCGGCGCCCTTGGCCGGGGCCGAGATGATCACCTTGCGCGCGCCAGCGGTAATATGCGCGGCGGCCTTGTCACGGTCGGTGAACAGACCGGTGCATTCGAACACCACGTCGATCTTGTGCGCAGCCCACGGCAGGTCGGCAGGGTTGCGAATGGCACTGACAGCAATCCGGTCACCATTCACGGTCAGGCTTTCCTGATCGTGGGCGACCTCTGCATCGAAAGTACCGTGCACGGTGTCGTATTTGAGCAAATGGGCATTGATCGAACTGTCGCCCAGATCATTGATGGCGACGATCTGCAAATCCTGGCGGTAGCCTTGGGTATACAGTGCGCGCAGGACATTACGGCCGATACGGCCAAAACCGTTGATTGCGATACGAAGAGTCATTGGAAAGTGCCTATCGTCGATTTGTTGTAAGAATTACAAGATTATTCGCATAAAAATAGAAAACAAGCCTTTTTAGTGGCAATATTTTGTTCAATCTACAATTAGTGACCTGAATCAACTGGTCCGATGAGTCAAAAGAAACGCTGCCAGCACCTGCGCCGCGCGCTTTTGACCCGCAAAGGATCCAGGGTCGCCACATCCGTTAGCCTGGAGTTCTACACATGCATCCCCGCGTTATTGAGGTCACCGAACGGCTTATCGCCCGCAGTCGTGCAACCCGCGAGGCTTACCTTGCGCTCATTCGCGGCGCAGCCAGCGACGGTCCGATGCGCGGTAAGCTGCAATGCGCCAACTTTGCCCATGGCGTGGCCGGTTGTGGCACTGAAGATAAAAATAGCCTGCGCATGATGAATGCCGCCAACGTGGCAATTGTTTCTTCATATAACGACATGCTCTCGGCGCATCAGCCGTACGAACATTTTCCTGAACAGATCAAAAAAGCCCTGCGTGAAGTCGGCTCGGTCGGCCAGTTTGCCGGTGGCACCCCCGCCATGTGCGACGGCGTGACCCAAGGCGAGCCCGGCATGGAGCTCAGCCTGCTCAGCCGTGAAGTGATTGCCATGTCCACGGCGGTAGCGCTGTCCCACAACATGTTCGACGCCGCGCTGATGCTGGGCATCTGCGACAAAATCGTCCCCGGCCTGATGATGGGTGCCCTGCGTTACGGCCACCTGCCGATGATTTTCGTACCCGGCGGCCCAATGCCCTCGGGCATCTCCAACAAACAGAAAGCCGACGTGCGCCAGCGCTATGCGGAAGGCAAAGCCAGCCGCGAAGAACTGCTGGAATCGGAGATGAAGTCCTACCACAGCCCCGGCACGTGCACTTTTTATGGCACCGCCAACACCAACCAATTGCTGATGGAAGTGATGGGCCTGCACTTGCCGGGCGCTTCTTTCGTCAACCCGTACACGCCGCTGCGTGATGCGCTGACCCGCGAAGCGGCGCACCAGGTCACCCGCTTGACCAAGGCCAACGGCAACTTCACGCCGATTGGCGAAATAGTCGACGAAAAATCCATCGTCAACTCCATCGTCGCCCTCAACGCGACCGGCGGTTCCACCAACCACACCCTGCACATGCCGGCCATCGCGATGTCGGCGGGCATCATCCTCACCTGGCAAGACATGGCCGACCTCTCCGAGGTAGTGCCGACCCTGTCCCACGTGTACCCCAACGGCAAGGCCGACATTAACCACTTCCAGGCGGCGGGCGGCATGTCGTTCCTGATCCGCGAACTGCTTGAGGCCGGCCTGCTCCACGACGACGTCAACACCGTGGCGGGCAAGGGCTTGAGTCGTTACACCCAAGAGCCGTTTTTGGTCGACGGCGAGTTGGTCTGGCGCGATGGCCCGATTGAGAGCCTCGACGAAACCATCCTGCGCCCGGTGGCCCGTGCGTTTTCGCCCGAAGGTGGCCTGCGTGTGATGGAAGGCAACCTCGGGCGCGGCGTGATGAAGGTCTCGGCCGTGGCGCCGGAGCACCAGATCGTCGAAGCACCGGCAGTGGTGTTCCAGGATCAACAGGATTTGGCCGATGCGTTCAAAGCTGGCGAGCTGGAAAAAGACTTCGTCGCGGTGATGCGTTTCCAGGGCCCGCGCTCCAACGGCATGCCGGAACTGCACAAGATGACGCCGTTTCTTGGGGTGTTGCAGGACCGCGGTTTCAAAGTAGCGTTGGTGACAGACGGGCGTATGTCCGGCGCCTCGGGTAAGATCCCTGCGGCGATTCACGTTAACCCCGAAGCCCAAAGTGGCGGGCCGCTGGCACGCGTCAAAGATGGCGATATTATTCGCGTCGATGGCGTGAAGGGCACCCTGGAGCTTAAAGTGGACGCCGAAGAATTTGCAGCGCGCATTCCTGCCACGGGCCTGTTGGGCAACAACGTGGGTGCCGGTCGCGAGCTGTTTGCATTTATGCGCTTGGCCGCAAGCTCCGCAGAGCAAGGCGCCAGCGCCTTTACCTGTGCCTTGGAGACGCTTAAGTGAAGCTAGCGCTGGTCGGTGACATCGGGGGTACCAACGCGCGTTTTGCGTTGTGGCGGGACCAGCAACTGCATTCGATTCGTGTGCATGCCACGGTGGATCACACCAGCCCTGAGGAAGCGATCAAGGCTTACCTGAAGGAAGAAGGCCTGCAAATCGGCGACATCGGCGCGGTGTGCCTGTCGGTCGCGGGGCCAGTGAGTGGCGATGAATTCAAATTCACCAACAACCACTGGCGGCTGAGCAAGGCGGCGTTTTGCAAGACCTTGCAGGTCGACGAGTTGCTGCTGATCAATGACTTCTCGGCCATGGCCTTGGGCATGACCCGGCTCAAACCCGACGAATTCCGCGTGGTCTGTGAGGGCACGCCGGAACCGTTGCGCCCGGCGGTGGTGATCGGCCCAGGCACCGGCCTCGGTGTCGGCACCTTGCTGAACCTGGGTGAAGGCCGTTGGGCGGCGCTGCCGGGGGAGGGCGGGCATGTCGACCTGCCGCTGAGCAGCCCGCGTGAAACCCAGTTGTGGCAGCATATTCACGCAGAAATCGGCCACGTCAGCGCCGAAACCGCCTTGAGCGGCGGCGGGCTGCCACGCGTGTACCGAGCGATCTGCGCGGTCGACGGGCACACGCCGCTGCTGGACACGCCCGAAGCCATTACGGCAGCCGGCTTGGCAGGGGACCCGGTGGCGATCGAAGTGTTGAACCAGTTCAGCATCTGGCTGGGCCGCGTGGCCGGCAACAACGTGTTGACCACCGGTGGACGCGGTGGCGTGTATATCGTGGGCGGGGTCATCCCACGGTTCGCCGACTTCTTTATCAACAGCGGTTTTGCCAAGAGCTTCAGCGACAAAGGCTGCATGAGCGATTATTTCAAAGGCATTCCGGTGTGGTTGGTGACCGCGCCGTATTCCGGATTGACCGGGGCGGGTGTGGCACTTGAGCAGGCTTTTGCGTAGGCAATGATGGCCTCTTCGCGAGCAAGCCCGCTCCCACATTCAACCGCATTCATCCAGCTGGAATGAGTTTAAATGTGGGAGCGGGCTTGCTCGCGAAGGGGTCCTCGAAAGCAACACATGACTCAGGTTTGACCATAACAACAAGGGGGACCCGTGAGCGTAATCAGTAAATCGATTCTTCTGGTCGACGACGACCAGGAAATCCGCGAATTGCTGCAAACCTACCTCAGTCGCGCCGGTTTCCAGGTGCGTGGCGTGCCGGATGGCGCGCGGTTCCGCCAGGCAATGAATGAGGCACCGTGCGACCTGGTCATCCTCGATGTGATGTTGCCGGACGAAGACGGCTTCAGCCTCTGCCGCTGGATTCGCCAGCACCCGCGCCAGGCGCAGGTGCCAATCATCATGCTCACCGCCAGCTCCGACGAAACCGACCGCGTGATCGGCCTGGAGCTGGGCGCCGATGACTACATCGGCAAGCCGTTCAGCCCGCGCGAGTTGCAGGCGCGCATCAAGGCCTTGTTGCGCCGTGCCCAATTCGGCCAGGAACGCAGCAGCGCCGGCGATGTGTGGGTGTTTGATGAGTGGCGCCTGGACATGATCAGCCATCGCCTGTTTCACGCTGACGGCGAGGAGGTGATTCTCTCCGGCGCCGACTTTGCCCTGCTCAAACTGTTTCTTGACCACCCTCAACAAATTCTCGACCGCGACACCATCGGCAACGCCACCCGTGGCCGCGATCTGATGCCGCTGGACCGTATCGTCGACATGGCCGTCAGCCGTTTGCGTCAACGCCTGCGCGATACCGAAAAACCTCCAAGGCTGATCCGCACGGTACGCGGCAGCGGTTATCAGTTGGCAGCCAGCGTGGTTGCCGGCAATGCCCACTGAGCATCTGACCGAGCGCCGCCGACGCTTCCCGGTGCCGCGCTCGCTGCTGGGGCGGATGTTGCTGCTGACCTTGCTCGCGGTGCTGTTCGCGCAAACGCTGTCCAGCGTGATCTGGGTCTCGCAATTGCGCGCCACTCAGCTTGAAGGTCTGGTCACCAGCGCACGCAGCCTGGCGCATTCGATGACCGCCAGCGTGAGTTACTTCCGCTCGCTGCCGGTGGCCTATCGCCCGTTAGTCCTTGATCAGTTGCGCAGCATGGGCGGCACCCGTTTTGTGGTGACGCTCAATGACCGCCCGCTGGACATGCAGCTACTGCCGCAGACCCCGCGCAAACACGCGGTGCTCAACGTGGTGGACGAAGTGCTGCGCCAGACCCTCGGCAGCGACGTGGATATTTCGGTGGAGTTCGTCAGCGCAGAAGACCTGCGCATTTTCAACGCCGGTTTGAAGCTTGATGAACTGCCGCGTTCGTGGGCGCATTACGCGCTGACCCTTGAGCCGGTCAACCCGCCGGTGCTGGTCACGCAGATTCAACTTGCCGCGGGCGAGTGGCTGTACATCGCCTCGCTGTTGCCCGAACCCTACACCAGCCTTGAAGAACAAGGCCTGCCGTCGCAGCAGGTGTGGTTCATCGTGCTGACCAGTGGTTTTCTGTTGTTGTTTATCGGCCTGTTGGTGCACTGGCAGAGCCGGCCGCTCAAGCGCCTCGCGCGGGCGGCGCGCGACCTGTCATTGGGCGCCGATGTAGAGCCGGTGGCCGAAGGCGGTGGCAGTGAAGTGGTCGAAGTGGGCCGAGCGTTCAACGCGATGCGCGAACGGATCAGCCGCTATCTCACGGAGCGCAGCCAATTGTTCAGCGCGATTTCCCACGATTTGCGCACCCCCATTACCCGTCTGCGCCTGCGCGTTGAGCTGCTTGAAGACGAGAACCTGCAAGCCAAATTCGGCCGTGACCTGGACGAATTGGAGCTGCTGGTGAAAGGCGCGCTGCAATGCGTTAAAGACACCGACATCCACGAAAACATTGAACCGGTCGACCTTAATCACGTGCTCGACTGCTTGGTGGAACCGTACCTGGCGCCCAACGGCAATGGCCGCATCACCCAACACGGCCGCGCGCTGGCGCCGTACGCGGGCAAGCCGCTGGCGCTTAAACGCTGCATCGGCAACCTGATCGACAACGCGTTGAAGTACGGGCAGAACGCGCATTTGTATATCGAGGACGACGGCGCGGAGTTCATCCTGCACGTCGACGACGAAGGTCCGGGTGTACCGCAGCAGCGCCTTGAGCAAGTCTTCGAGCCGCACTTTCGCCTCTCCGGCCAGCAGCAAGGCTACGGCCTGGGTTTGGGCATTGCGCGCAACATCGCCCACAGCCACGGCGGTGAAGTGAGCTTGCAGAATTTGCGCGAGGGTGGGTTGCGCGTCACCCTGCAACTGCCCCGAACCCTGGACTAAACAACGCTAAACCGCAGAGCCAAACAACGCTGCACGCCAGCGTTCTGGAGATCAAATGTGGGAGGGGGCTTGCTCCCGATAGCCTTGGGTCAGCCAGCTCATCTCTAGCTGACACACCACCCTCGGGAGCAAACCCCCTCCCACCTGTTGACCTTGTTTTGGTCAGATACTCTGGCGCATTCTGGCCAAATCTCTTAACGGCGGTGCACCAAACAGCCGGCTGTATTCGCGGCTGAACTGCGACGGGCTTTCATACCCCACCCGATACCCCGCCGCCGAGGCTTCCAGCCCTTCGGCAATCATCAGCCGTCGCGCTTCCTGCAAGCGCAGTTGCTTCTGGTATTGCAGCGGGCTCATGGCAGTGATCGCCTTGAAGCGGTGGTGCAACGTCGAGACGCTGAGGTTCACTTCCTTAGCCAAGTCATCAATACGCAGGGGTTGCTTGTAGTTGCCGTTCAACCACTTGATCGCCTGGCTCACGCGATGGCTCTGACTGTTGGCCACGGCGATTTCATACAGCCGATAACCCTGCGGGCCACGCAGTAAACGGTAAAGAATTTCGCGATTGATCAGCGGCGCGAGCATTGCCACGTCTTTCGGTGTGTCGAGCAGGCGCGCCAGGCGCAGCACGGCATCGAGCAATTGGCTGTCGATGCGGTCGACGTACATGCCGCGCGATGTCGGGCGCGAAGGCACGCCCATCGGCCCGGCCTCGGCGATCAGCGCAGTGAGCTGCGCCGTGTCGATGTTGATGCGCACCGAGAGGTTAGGCGCTTCTGGCGTGGCCTCAATGATCCGGCCGGCCACCGGCATCGCCACCGAGAAGACTAAATAGTTGAGCGGGTCGTAGGCAAAAATCTCGTCGGCCAGGCGCACTTCCTTGCTGCCGCTGGCCAGGATGCACAAGGCCGGCTCCACCAGCACCGGCATGAAGTTGCGAGGCGCGTTGTGGCGGTTCAGAAACAGCGAGGTAATCGCCGTGCCGTAAGAGCCATCTTCCCACGTGTGGCGCTGCACGATGCTGGCCAGTTCGGCGCGCTGTTTTTCCATCTCGGTATCGAGGGGCATGGCGTTAGGGGCATTCGACGACATGAGGCGTCCTCTGCGAGTTGCGTTAATGCGCCCAGATTAGCGGCGGAGTTTCAAAAGGTGTTACTTCGATTCTGCCTAATGCTTGCCTGATCCTGCGATAAAGCGTGAATCAGGCAAGTTTGGCGCCTGTCATCTGCCTGAAACATTGAGCCTGTGGCGGGAATAAAAACAGCGGGCTGCACGGCTTATCTACGCGTACGGCAGGATTGTGCAATAAGCCTGCAGGAATTGACTAACCGCGCCCACCGCCGCGCCGTTATCTTTGATCCTGTGGCAACACGCCCTCACAGTGTTTGCCGAGCATCACTTCTCAACGGGAGAGTCGAACATGCCAACCCCCATTCCCGCGAGCCATATGGCCTTTGTCCGCGCCCGTACCGGGTGCAGCACCGAACTCGGTGCACGCTTGAGCAGCTTGCTTGAACCTGGCCGCGAGGCGCAGGGCTGCCTGCAATTTTCGTTGCAGCATTCCCAGGTTGACCCCGATGTGTGGCTGGTCGCGGGTTTCTGGAGCAGCGAGCAGGCGATGAGCGCCTACTTCAATTCCCCGGCCCTGATGATCTTTACCGAGCTGTTAAACGACGGCGTGGTCCGTAGCATCGACTTCCAGACCTTTACCGATGCATCCGCCGCGAATGCGTACGGCGAGTACCTGCAACTCGCCGGTTAAGGTTTAGAATGGTCGACTTTCCCATTGGCCAGGACCTGCAACATGGCACGTAAAGAGTTTGCCCACCACGAAGCCGTTTCCGCCTTGGTGCGTGAAGAAGAGGGTGGCTACAGCGCAGCCATCGCCGTCAAGGCACTGGATGGCATGGGCGCGCCACGCTTTCACAAAATCCTTGAAGGGCAGACCTTCAAGACCGCCTCCGACGCTGACGATGCGGCTGCCGTGCAGCTTGAGCGGTTGCTGGATGTGGATGAAGAAGGCCAGTTGGCCTGGGCCACAGCGGCCAACTAACCCAATCCTGGAGGCGGCAAGCCCCTCCAGGATTTTTATGGCTCTGCTGTCAGCTTTTGCTGGCGCCAGGGCGATACATCTTGAACAACGCCTCCGGCCCCAGCTGGAAGTAATCCGCCGGGCCACCGCCGCGCAAGATCGGCTCGGCCGCGGCGGTGTCATACACCCCATCCTTGAGCAGCCACTTGGCGATGTGCACCGCGACCACCTCGCCGAGCACCAGCCAACTTGGCACCAACTGTTGGTCGGCACGTTGCAACTGAATGATCTGCGTCACCTTGCACTCGAACGACACCGGGCTCTCGCCCACGCGCGGTACGCCGACAATTCTTGAGGCCACCGGCGTCAGGCCGGCCAACTCGAATTCATTCACTTGGGGTGCTACCGCCGCGCAACTCTGATTCATCTGCTCGGCCAGCGGGCGGGTGGCCAGGTTCCACACAAACTCGCCGGTCTGTTCGATATTGTTCAGGCTGTCTTTGCGCCCGACGCTGGAAAACCCAATGATCGGCGGAATGTAGTTAAACGCATTGAAGAAGCTATAGGGCGCCAGGTTCAGGCGGCCTTCGCTGTCGTGGGACGAAATCCAACCGATGGGCCGTGGGCCGACGATGGCGTTGAACGGGTCGTGCGGCAGGCCGTGGCCGTTGGCGGGTTCGTAAAAGTGAATATCGTCAGGCATGGCCGGGGTTCCTGCTAGTCAGTTCGGTGAGGGGCTCATACTGCAAGCCATGGCGGCGAATTTCCATCGACTGTATGGAATTTTCATTGATTGCCCACCTATTTTTCACAGCGCCACGTTCAGTCTGCCCGCCAGGTCGACAGCCCCGTATAAGTCGGCCCACTGAAAGACTGAGCTCTGGAGCCTTCTACGCATGAACAAACTTCCTCAGATCACCCTGGCGTTCTGGGTCATGAAAATCTGCGCAACGACCTTGGGCGAAACCGCCGGGGATTTGCTCTCGATGACCCTGAATGTCGGGTACGCGATCAGCTCAATGATCTTGATCAGCGTGTTTCTCATCACTCTGGTGACGCAACTCTGGTCGAAAACCTACAACCCGGTGCTGTACTGGATAGTGATTTTGTCGACGAGTACGGCGGGTACCACAATGTCGGATTTCATGGACCGTACTTTGGGCCTTGGTTATGCCACCGGCTCGATGATCCTGATTGTGGTGCTGATGATCATCTTTGCGTTTTGGTACCTCAGCGGTGATTCGCTGAACGTTAACAAGGTGCAGAGCTTTCGCGGTGAGCTGTTTTACTGGCTGGCGATCCTGTTCTCCAACACCTTGGGCACGGCCTTGGGGGACTTTCTGGCGGATGACTCCGGGCTTGGGTTTGCCGGCGGCGCCTTGCTGATCGGTTCGGCAATTGCCGTGGTGGTCGCACTCAAGTACTTCACCCACCTCTCGTCGGTGCTGTTGTTTTGGGTGGCGTTTGTACTGACGCGGCCGTTTGGCGCGACCTTGGGCGACTTCCTCACCAAACCGCATGAAAAGGGCGGTCTGGATTTCGGCACCCTCGGTTCATCGGCGGTGTTGGCGGCCGTGCTGGTGGTGATGATTGCCGGGGCGTCGTACGCGCAGCGTCGATACGCGCGCCAGCAGTCGGTAGAGCTGAACTGAACTCACCGAAATGTGGGAGCGGGCTTGCTCGCGATGGCGGTGTAACAGTCAACTGATGTGTTGGCTGTCACACCCTCATCGCGAGCAAGCCCGCTCCCACTTTTTACTGCGTCGCAGCGTTAGTCCGTGGTGATCCGAGAATGTTTGCGGGTGTCTTTCATGGTCACATAAACCACCAGCGACACCGCGATACACGCCGTCACATACCAGTAATAACCGGTTTCCATGCCAATGCTCTTGAACCACAGCGCGATGTATTCAGCCGTACCGCCGAAGATCGATACGGTCAGCGCATACGGCAGGCCTACGCCCAAGGCGCGAATTTCGGTCGGGAACAGCTCGGCTTTCACCACCGCGTTGATCGAGGTGTAGCCGCTGACGATGATCAGCGCCGCCATGATCAGGAAGAACGCGCCCCACCAGCTTTGAATGGTGTGCAGCGTGGTGAGGATCGGCACGGTAAACAGCGTACCGAGGATGCCGAAAGCGATCAGGATCGGCCGCCGCCCGACTTTATCCGACAGCCCGCCGACCAGTGGTTGCAGGCACATGAACAGAAACAGCGTGGCCGCCGAAATGGTGGTGGAGTCGGAGATGCTCATGCCGACGGTGTTCACCAAGTATTTCTGCATGTAAGTGGTGTAAGTGTAGAACGCCAGCGTGCCGCCCATCGTCAGGCCGACCACGGTCAACACTTCCTTGGGGTGGCGCATCAAGGTGCGCATGGCGCTTTCCCTGGATTTTTCCTTTTTGGTGAACGACTCGGTTTCTTCCATGCCGCGCCGCAGGAACAGCGCGACCACTGCGCACAACGCGCCGATAGCGAACGGTATGCGCCAGCCCCAGGCATACAACTGCTCGGTGGTCAGCGTTTGTTGCAGCACGATCAGTACCGCCAGCGCTATGAGTTGGCCGGAGATCAGGGTCACGTACTGGAAGCTGGAGAAGAACCCGCGACGTTCCTTGGTCGCCATTTCACTCAGGTAGGTGGCCGAGGTGCCGTACTCGCCGCCGACCGACAGGCCTTGCAGCAAGCGTGCGAACACCAGCAGGATCGGTGCGCCGATGCCGATGGTGTCGTAACCCGGGGTCAACGCGATCAGCAGCGAGCCGAAGCACATCAGCAATACCGAGGCCATCAGCGCGGCTTTGCGGCCTTTGTAGTCAGCATAGAGGCCCATCAGCCAGCCGCCGATCGGGCGCATGATAAAACCCACGGCGAAGATCGCGGCGGTGTTCATCAACTGAGCAGTGGAGGAGCCGGCGGGGAAGAAGGCTTTGGCGAAGTACAGCGAGAAGGCCGCGTAGACGTACCAGTCATACCACTCGACCATGTTGCCGACGGAGCCGCTGAAGATCGATTTGATCCGGCTGGACGTCGTGCGTTCTTTTGCCGGCGCAACCGCCGACCCCAAAGGCAAGGTGTTGGAGTTATCCATTGAAGGATCCTTCATCTAATTGTTTTTGTGGAGCGGCGCGAACGCTGCCTGGTTCGGGCTATAGCAGGAGCTGTGCCAAGTAGATGAAGGCCCGGTTTGGAAGGGTTGCAGAATATTTTTGAGCGGAAAGTCGCTGATGGTTTTGGGGGTGTGAGCGGAAATCCGCTTATGGTTGCGGGCCTCATCGCGAGCAAGCCCGCTCCCACAGTTTGATTGGTGAGTACCGCCCAATGTGGGAGTGGGCTTGCTCACGATGGCGTCCAAACCAGCCTAGATAAACGTCTCGCGCACCAACCCATGCCGCTGCATTTTTTCATTGAGGGTGCGACGCGGCAGTTGCAGTTCGGCCAGCACCGCCTTGATGTCGCCCTTGTGCCGCATCAGCGCCGCTTTCAGGCAGTGGGCTTCGAAGGCTTCCTGCTGCGCCGCCAACGATTGCCCCGCCTCAATGCCTTCCGGCTCAGGCTCGCCGAGGCCCAGCACCTGGCGTTCGGCGACATTCGCCAGCTCGCGCACATTGCCCGGCCAGTCATGGCTGAGCAGCCGCCCGAGTTGTGCGCCGCTCAACGGCTCGACGCTGCGGCCCAGGCGTTCGGCGGCGCTGTGTGCAAAGTGCTCGAACAACAGCGGAATATCTTCGCGACGCTCGCGCAGCGGCGGCAGGCGCAGTTGCGCGACATTCAGGCGATAGGCCAGGTCTTCGCGAAAACGCCCGGCGCGGGCTTCTTCCAGCAGGTCGGGCTTGGTGGCCGCAATAATGCGTAAATCCACCTGAATACTTTGGTTGGAGCCCAGCCGTTCAAGTTTCTGCTCTTGTAACACGCGCAGTAGTTTGACTTGCTGAGCCAGCGGCATGCTTTCGATTTCATCGAGGAACAGTGTGCCGCCATGCGCATATTCGAGTTTGCCGATGCGCTTGCCTTGCGCGCCGGTGAACGCGCCACTTTCGTGGCCGAACAGCTCGGCTTCAAACAGTTGCTCCGGGATGGCGGCGCAATTGAGCGCCACAAAGGGCTTTTTGGCGCGTGGGCCGAAATCATGCAGGCAGCGCGCGACCAATTCCTTGCCGCTGCCGGTCTCGCCACGAATCAACACGTTGACGGGCAAGGTCGCCAGGTCCAGCACCTGGCGTCGCAGGTTTTGCACGCTGCGCGATACACCCAACAGGCTGCACTCCAGTTGCGCGCGGTGGTCGGCCTGTTGATGCAGGCGGCGGTTTTCCAGAATCAGCCCGCGTTTGTCGAGGGCGCGGCGCAGGCTGTTGAGCAAGTCCTGCGGGCTGAAGGGTTTTTCCAAAAAGTCATAGGCACCGTCGCGCATGGCTTCGACGGCCATTGGCACATCGCCGTGCCCGGTGAGCAATATCACCGGCAACCCGGCATCACGGCGCTGCACTTCGGCCAGCAGGTCCTGGCCGCTTAGCCCCGGCATGCGCACGTCGCTCAGAATCACGCCGGGGAAATCCTTGGGCAGTTGCGCCAGGCACTCCTCGGCGCGGCTGAACAGCTGCACGTCAAACCCTGAGAGGCTCAACCATTGTTCGACGGCCGTGCGAATGCTGGCTTCGTCATCCACCACAATCACTGCGTTCAACATGGTTCGGGCGTCTCCAGCGCAATAGGCAAGGTCAGGGTAAATACGGCGCCGTCGCCATGGTTGCCGGCGATCAAACGCCCGCCCAGTTCGTGCACGATGGCGTAGGACACCGCCAACCCGAGGCCGAGCCCATCGCCCACGGGTTTGGTCGTAAAGAACGGGTCGAACACGTTGTTCAGGTGTGCCTCGGCAATCCCGCCGCCGCTGTCACTGACGCTAAGCTGCCACAGTTGCTCATCGCCGTGCAGGCGGATTTCCAGGCGTTTGCGCGGCTTGCCGGCCATTGCATCAAGGGCGTTGCGCAGCAGGTTGATCAACACCTGTTCCAGGCGGATTGCATCACCACGTACCCAGGCCGGGCGAGTCAGGTCCAGCACCACGCCGATGGCTTCATCGCGCAGGCGCGCGTCGAGCAAGTGCAGGGACTGGTCGACCACGGTCGCCAAGTCGAGCCGTTCGCGCAGGCCGCTCGGGCTCTTGCGCGCGAACGTCTTGAGGTGGCCGGTGAGTGCGGCCATGCGCGTGAGCATCTCGTCCAGTGGCGTCAGCGCCTTGTAGGCGTCGTCCACACGGCCGTGGTCGAGCAGCAGCCGCAGAGTTGCCAATTGCATGCGTTGGGCGGTCAGCGGCTGGTTGATTTCGTGGGCGAGGGCGGCCGACATCTGCCCCAATGCCGCCAGCTTGGCCGATTGCACCAGGCCATCCTGAGCGGTGCGCAGCGCCTGCGTGCGCTCTTCGACAAGCTGTTCAAGCTCTTCGCGGCTGCGTTGGCGTAGACGGCCGAGGCGCCAGCGTTGGGTCAGGAACAGCGCCAGAAACACCAGTGCCAGCCAGGAACCTGCAGCGGCGAGGCCGGCGTTGCGCTGGTCTTCAAAGGCGAACTGCGGTTTGCGCAGCAGGTGCAAGGTCCAGCCCTCGGCCTTCAAGGGCAAAGATTGCCAGAGGTAATTGGCGCTGCCGTCCGGGCCGTTGACGCGCATCAGGTGGCTGTTTTCGTCAAAACGCTGCAACGTTTTAGTCTCCAGCGGTTGCAGGTGTTTTTTGTCGTATTGGCGGGTGGCCGCAAGGTCGGCGAGGTCGTCGGCCGTCAACGCACGCAGGTTGCGATAACGCCAGCCGGGCTGGGTGGCGATAAACACAATGCCGCGCGCATCGCTGATCAGTAGCAGGTCGTTGCCTTGAGCCCACTCGCGTTCAAGTTCGGGGAATTCCAGCTTGACTACCATGGCGCCGAGGAACTGTTCATGTTCATCGACCACGGCGCTTGAGAGGAAGTAACCCGGAATGCCAGTGGTCACCCCCACCGCATAAAAGCGCCCGGTGCCCTGGCTCAAGGTCTGGCTGAAATAAGGCCGAAACGCGTAGTTGTGCCCGACGTAGCTGCTCGGCAGGTTCCAGTTACTCGCCGCCACGGCCAGGCCGGTACGGTCCATCAATTCGAGGGTAGAAGATTGCGCAGCGCCATTGATGCGCGCCAGTTTGCGGTTGAGCACGTCTTGGGTGGTGGCGTCCAGCGGGCTTTTCAACGCGCGGATCATTTCCGAGTCCAGCGCCAATACGGCGGGCAGGGCGCGGTAGCGTTCGATCAGGGTGTGCAGCGAGTTGCCGTACAGCGTGAGCTGTTGATGGGCGCGGGCGGCGTCGTCGACCAACGCCTGGCGCTCGGCATGGCGCGTGGCCAAGGCAGCGGCCAGCACCGCGCCGGCGATGATCAGCAGCGAGTAGAAGGTCAGGCGCAGCGGGCGAGGGATCACGATCATACGGTGATGGGCAGGCACGGTAAGGGGTGGGCACCATAGCATGCGCGGCCTGGATCTTGTGGGGCCTGGCTTTTGTGTGGGGGCTTGTGTGGGGGCTAGTGTGGAAAGGGGCTTGCTCCCGATGGCAGGGTGTCAGCTGCGCACAGGCTGACTGACACTCACTCATCGGGAGCAAGCCCCCTCCCACATTTTACTGCGTTCAGCGTTTTTCCTTGCGGGTCAGGTGCTTACTGCACTTCTACCGCCAGGCTTTCACTGATTTTTTTCTGCCAGATGGCAGGACCGGTGATGTGTACGGATTCGCCTTTGCTGTCGACCGCAACGGTGACCGGCATGTCTTTCACGTCGAACTCGTAGATCGCTTCCATGCCCAGTTCGGCGAACGCGACGACGCGCGACTTCTTGATAGCTTGCGCCACCAGGTAAGCCGCGCCGCCGACGGCCATCAAGTACACCGCTTTGTGGTCTTTGATCGCTTCGATGGCGGTTGGGCCGCGCTCGGATTTGCCGATCATGCCCAGCAGGCCGGTTTGCTCAAGGATCTGACGGGTGAACTTGTCCATCCGTGTCGCGGTGGTCGGGCCAGCAGGGCCAACCACTTCTTCGCGCACCGGATCAACCGGGCCGACGTAGTAGATGAAGCGGCCCTTGAGGTCTACCGGCAGGGTTTCGCCCTTGTTCAGCATCTCGACCATGCGCTTGTGCGCCGCGTCGCGACCGGTGAGCATTTTGCCGTTGAGCAACACGGTTTCGCCCGGCTTCCAGCTCTGCACGTCTTCCGGGGTCAGGGTGTCGAGGTTGACGCGACGGGCCGACGGGCCGGCTTCCCAAACGATTTCCGGGTAGGCGTCCAACGACGGCGCTTCCAGCGACGCCGGGCCGGAACCATCCAGCACGAAGTGCGCGTGGCGGGTGGCGGCGCAGTTGGGGATCATGCACACCGGCAGCGAGGCGGCGTGGGTCGGGTAGTCCATGATTTTGACGTCGAGCACGGTGGTCAGGCCACCCAGGCCCTGGGCGCCGATGCCCAGTTGGTTGACCTTCTCGAACAGCTCCAGGCGCATCTCTTCGATACGGTTGGAGGGGCCGCGCTTTTTCAGCTCATGAATGTCGATGGACTCCATCAACACTTCCTTGGCCATCACCGCCGCTTTCTCGGCGGTGCCGCCGATGCCGATGCCGAGCATGCCCGGTGGGCACCAGCCGGCGCCCATGGTCGGAACGGTCTTGAGCACCCAGTCGACGATCGAGTCGGACGGGTTGAGCATGGCCATTTTCGACTTGTTCTCGGAACCGCCGCCCTTGGCCGCCACGTCCACTTCCACGGTGTTACCCGGGACGATGGAGTAGTGGATCACCGCCGGGGTGTTGTCCTTGGTGTTTTTACGCGCGCCTGCCGGGTCGGCGAGGATCGATGCACGCAGCACGTTTTCCGGCAGGTTGTACGCCTGGCGCACGCCTTGGTTGATCATGTCGTCCAGGCCCATGGTGGCGCCGTCCCAACGTACGTCCATGCCCACGCGCACGAACACGGTGACGATACCGGTGTCCTGGCAGATCGGGCGATGGCCGGTGGCGCACATGCGCGAGTTGATCAAAATCTGTGCAATGGAGTCACGCGCTGCCGGCGATTCTTCGCGCAGGTAGGCTTCGTGCATCGCCTGGATGAAGTCAACGGGGTGGTAATAGGAAATGAATTGCAGGGCGTCGGCAACGCTCTGAATCAGGTCGTCTTGTTTGATCACGGTCATGAGTCGCGCTCCTCTATAAGGGAACATTCAATAAAGGTGGCTTCAGTGTTGCATCGGTCGGCTGAAGCCACCTTTCCAAGGCACGCCAAAGTGGTGCAGGCGCGACGCTAAAAAGGCGCGGCAGTATAACCCGGTGCGGTAGCCGATACACCCGACTATGGTCAAACTCTGTGGGAGGTCCTACTGCATCTTTGATGTAGCGCTGTCGCGCGGCAAACGGGCTTGGGGGTGTTCTTCAGGTTGGGTGCATATCCGGTATTGGGGTTATGGCTTATATCGGTTTCGCTCTTACAGCGAGTCACTTTTGATAGAGCGCAAAAGTGACCAAAACGCTCTCGCCCCACCACTTGGTGCCTCGCTGTGGCTCGGCATACCCGCACGCAGGCTTGAATCCGTGGGCCGCCGCGATGGGCCATCCTTGGCCCAGCGCGGCTAACCCGGCGTCCTGCCGGGTTACCCACGGATTCAAGCCTGCGTGCGGCCATCGTGGTTAACGGGGCGCTTCTCAGATCAAGATCACAAAGATCAACAGCAAGAGCACGGCGGCCTGAAAGCCGACCTGAGTGGTTGAAGCGGATCAAAGGCGGGTTTTGCATACACAGCAGATCTGCTTTTTTGCTTTCTGTGGGAGCGGGCTTGCTCGCGATGGCATCCACCGGGTCTGCTTGATGCAACGGGGTATTTGCAGCGCAGGCAAGCCTGCGCTCACAAAAAACGCGGGTTGCGTCAGGCGCCTCGCGTTATGGTTAGTGAACTTTTAATGCTTGAGACCTTATATGCCTGAACTGCACGTCGGCGAACGCCACTGGTCGGTAGCCACCGGCAGCAACCTGCTCGATGCCTTGAATCAGGCCGGTGTGGCCGTGCCTTACAGTTGCCGGGCGGGCAGTTGCCATGCGTGTTTGGTGCGCTGCCGAGGTGCTGTCGAGGACAAACAACCCGACGCCCTGAGCCCGGCGCAACGTCAGGATGGCTGGCGTTTGGCCTGCCAGTGCCAGGTCACCGGTGATGTGCAGGTCGAAACGTTTGACCCGGTGCGTGACGGTTTGCCCGCTCAAGTCGTTGGCGCCGATTGGCTCAGTGCGTCGGTGCTGCGCCTGCGGCTGCAACCGGAGCGCGGCCTGCGTTATCGCGCCGGGCAGCATCTGGTGGTGTGGGCGGGGCAGGTGGCGCGGCCTTATTCCCTGGCCAGCTTGCCGCAGGAAGATGCGTTTCTGGAGTTTCATCTTGATTGCCGCCAACCCGGCGAATTCAGCACCATTGCGCGCCAGTTGCAGGTAGGCGATTACCTGCGACTTGGCGAATTGCGCGGCGGCGCGCTGCAATACGATTGCGATTGGCAATCGCGGCCGCTGTGGCTGCTGGCTTCCGGCACCGGCCTTGGGCCTTTGTGGGGCGTGTTGCGCGAAGCGTTGCGCCAAGAACACCAAGGCGCTATCCGCGTGATCCACTTGGCGCATGACGCCGACGCGCATTACCTGGCCGGGCCCTTGGCGGCGCTGGCCGCGCAGCACCCCAACGTGAGCGTGGAGCTATGGACCGCGGCTGAATTGACCCAGGCATTGGCACAACTTCGGCTTGTTTCGCGGCAAACTCTGGCTTTACTCTGCGGACACCCTGCCAGCGTCGAGGCGTTTTCCAAGCGCCTGTTTTTGGCGGGATTGCCGCGTAATCAACTGCTGGCCGATGTGTTCCTGCCGCGTGGTTGAGCGCTGAACTTTCCAGTTGCGAGATTCGCCATGACCGATGCCATTTTAGTCCAGCGCGAGCGCGGGTTGCTGACGCTGCAGCTCAACCGCCCCGACAAGAAAAACGCCCTGACCCGCGCCATGTACACGCAACTGGCCGAGGCGCTGGAGCAAGCCGATGCGCAGGCGGATATTCGCGCCGTGCTGATCCAGGGCAGCAGTGAGTGTTTTACCGCAGGCAACGATATTGGCGACTTTCTTGAACAGCCGCCGAGCGACCTCGACAGCCCGCCATTTCACTTTATGCAGAGCCTGCTCAATTGCCGCAAGCCAGTGGTGGCCGGCGTGGCGGGTGCGGCGGTGGGGATTGGCACAACGCTGCTGTTGCATTGCGATTTGGTCTACATCAGCCGCGATGCGCGCTTGCGCATGCCGTTCGTCAATCTTGGGTTATGCCCCGAATTTGGCTCAAGCCTGATTCTGCCGCGCCTGTTGGGGCATGCGAAAGCGGCTGAATTGTTGCTGTTGGGCGAAGGCTTTACCGGTGAGCAGGCGGCGCAGTGGGGCATTGCCACCGAGGCGTTGGGCAGTGGTGAGGCGGCACTCGCCAAAGCGCGGGAAATCGCCGAGCGCTTCGAAACCCTGGCGCCGGGGGCCGTGCAGGTCAGTAAGCAGCTGATGAGAAGTGTTGATCGCGAACAGTTGCGGCAGGTGATCGAGGAAGAGGGCGCATTGTTTACCCAGCGCCTGAAGTCGCCGGAGGCGATTGCGGCGTTGTCGGGTTTTATCACCCGGCGGTGAAGGTGGGTTGATGGGTTGGGCCTCATGGCGAGCAAGCCCGCTCCCACATTGGCCAGTGTTCACAGATCAACATGTGGGAGCGGGCTTGCTCGCGATGAGGCCAATACCGCCCACACAAAAAACGGCTCAAAAAACGCAAAAAGCCCCGCCATTCACAGGGCGGGGCTTTGGTTTTTCAGCCTGTCACATCAGACCATCGGGTCGCCAACGTGCAGGATTTTCATGCCGTTGGTGCCGCCGATGGTGTGGTAGCTGTCGCCCTTGGTCAGGATGACCCAGTCGCCTTTCTCCACAACGCCGCGCTTGATCAGCTCGTCGATGGCAGCCTGGCTGACTTCATGCGGCGGCAACGACGCCGGGTCGAACGGTACGGTGTACACGCCACGGAACATCGCCGCGCGCGCTTGGGTTTCGCGGTGCGGGGAGAACGCGTAGATCGGCACCGAGGAACGGATGCGCGACATGATCAGCGGCGTGTAGCCACTTTCGGTCAAGGCGATGATCGCTTTAACGCCCGGGAAGTGGTTCGCGGTGTACATGGCGGCCAGGGCGATGCTCTGGTCGCAGCTTTCGAACTCTTTGCCGATGCGGTGGCTGGAGGTCTTGCTGGTCGGGTGCTTTTCGGCGCCGATGCAAATACGCGCCATGGCTTGAACAGCTTCCAGCGGATAGGGGCCAGCAGCACTTTCAGCCGAGAGCATCACGGCATCGGTGTAGTCGAGCACGGCGTTGGCCACGTCGGACACTTCGGCGCGGGTCGGCATCGGGTTTTGGATCATCGACTCCATCATCTGGGTCGCAACGATCACCGCTTTGTTGTGGCGGCGTGCGTGCAGGATGATCTTCTTCTGAATACCGATCAGCTCGGCATCACCGATTTCCACGCCGAGGTCGCCACGGGCAACCATCACGGCGTCGGACGCCTTGATCAGGCCGTCGAGGGTTTCATCATTGGCCACGGCTTCGGCGCGTTCGATCTTCGCCACCAGCCAGGCAGTACCGCCGGCTTCGTCGCGCAGTTTGCGTGCGTATTCCATGTCGGCGGCGTCGCGCGGGAAGGACACGGCGAGGTAGTCCACTTCCATTTCGGCGGCGAGCTTGATGTCGGCCTTGTCTTTTTCAGTCAGTGCCGGGGCTGTCAGGCCACCGCCGCGACGGTTGATGCCTTTGTGGTCGGACAGCGGGCCGCCGATGATCACGGTGCAGTTCAGTTCAGTCGGGGTTGCGGTGTCGACGCGCATAACCACACGGCCGTCGTCCAGCAGCAACTCGTCACCGACGCCGCAGTCTTTGACCAGGTCCGGGTAGTCGATACCCACGACTTCCTGGTTGCCGTCGGTCAGCGGATGGCTGGTGGAGAAGGTGAATTTGTCACCGATTTTCAGCTCGATCCGCTTGTTGGCGAATTTGGCGATGCGGATTTTCGGGCCTTGCAGGTCACCCAGCAATGCCACGAAACGGCCATGTTTGGCGGCCAGGTCACGCACCAGCTTGGCGCGAGCCTTGTGCTCGTCCGGGGTGCCGTGGGAGAAGTTCAGACGGGCAACGTCCAAACCAGCCAGAATCAGCTGTTCGAGGACTTCCGGCGAGTTACTGGCCGGGCCAAGGGTGGCGACGATTTTGGTACGACGGACGGACATGCACAGACTCCTGAGTTCAAGCGCTGGGGAAGGCTACTATGCTCTTTCGTTGTAGTCATTGTTCGTTTGCACTACTTATCGACGATCGGCTTGTTTTTGCTGCGGTTGAATAGACCAACATCCTTGAAGATTTTCGGCCAGGGGTCGATACACTGCACAAGACAGGAGAACCCCTATGCGAATTTTGCTCGTTGCTGCCCTGGCCGTCAGTGTTGTCGGCTGTACCCGCTGGTCGATGGACCACCATTTGAATAACGCTTACCGCGCCTACGGGGTGGGTGATTGCCAGCGCGTTACTCTGGAGTTGTCGCAGGTCGACCGCGAGAGCCGCACCCGTCGTTATGTACAACCCGAGGTTTCAATGTTGCGCGGGCAATGCCTGGAACGTCAAAAATTGTTTGTTGATGCCGTACAAACCTATCAGTTCATCATCAGCCAATACCCCGCAAGCGAATACGCTTACCGTGCCCGCGCCAGGCTCGATACCCTGCAGCAGTTAGGGCATTACCCCGGCGCCAGTGTTGCGCAGCCACGCCCGGCGTCGTTGTAATTATATTTGTGATTGAGTGGGTGGCTCGATGCCGGTATTGGGCTATTGTTTAGATGTTCGTTTGTAGAGGTTTATATTCATACGAATGCTTAAACCTGACTCGGCATTTGTTTAGTGACCAATACGATGTTTTTGTCACGCCGAGCCTCAGGGAGAGTGAGCCATTGGCTCGTTCCGAATCATAGGCACGGCCAGGGCATGGCCATTGGATGGCGAACTCACATGTTTACCCACCGAAGGATCGAGCGGCATGAATTAACCTGCTTCCTGCAGGTATTCAATCGTATTACCGACAAACCCATCGGCTTCCTCGGCAATGCTTCCGAACAGGGGCTGATGCTGATCAGCCACTTGCCGATGATGGTCAACGCGGATTTCGACCTGTGCTTGAAAATTCCTGGCGCAGACGGCGAGTTCCACATCATTGACCTCACGGCGACGTGTTTGTGGAGCCATGAAGACATCAACCCTCTGCATTATGACTCGGGGTTCCGTGTGGTTCAGGCCTGCGATGAATATGTACAGTTGATCAACGCCTTGGTGAACTACTTCAGTTTCGACCCATTACAGGCGTCCGCCTGAACCCCGCCAGTTTACTCAGAATGCGCCGGCTTTTTTCCAGCCCAGATAGCGTGTCACCAGTGCGGCGCCAAGCTCCGGCGGGGATGTATCCACTACCGATACACCATGCGCGCTCAGGCGATCATGCAGTTCGTTTCGGGTATTCAGGTAGTCCACCGTGCCGCTGTAAATCAGCGCTTCAGGCAAGGTTTGCACAGGCGCTTGGCGCAGTTGATCAAGCACCTCCTCGCGCAGACTGGCCACCAACACCCGGTGCTGGCGACCGATGCGCTTGACCGCGGTTATCAGTGCGTCATCGTCCTCATCGCGCAGGTTGGTGATTACGATGACCAGGGCTCGACGTTTTTGCCGGGCCAGTAGCTGGCTGGCGGCAGCCTGATAGTCGGCGGTTCGCCGGGTGGTATCGAGGTCATACACCGCGTTGAGCAGCAGGTTCAGTTGGCTGCTGCCCTTGACGGGCGCCAGGTAGCGCGGCGCATCACCGGCAAAGGTGCACAGGCCCACCGCGTCGCCCTGACGCAGCGCGACATAACTCAGCAACAGGCAAGCGTTAAGCGCGTGGTCGAAGTGCGATAACTCGCCGTCCTGGCTGCGCATGCGCCGGCCGCAATCAAGCATGAATACAATTTGTTGGTCGCGATCATCCTGGTATTGCCGAGCGATCGGCGTGCGTTGGCGTGCGGTGGCCTTCCAGTCGATCTGGCGCAGGCTGTCGCCTTCGCGAAACTCACGCAGTTGATGGAATTCCAGCCCCAGCCCCCGCCGCTGATGTTGACGCACGCCGAGCTGGCTCAGCCAGTTATCCACACCGAGCAATTGTGCGCCGTATAAGCGGGCGAAATCCGGGTAAACACGGGTAGCATCCTCGACCTCGACAAAGCGTCGCGCGGACCACATTCCAAGCGGGCTGGGCAGTTGAATTTCACAGCGGCTGAAACTGAAGTGCCCACGGCGCAGAGGGCGCAGGCGATAGCCGACTTCGCTGCTTTCACCGGGGCGCAGCTCAAGGGTCTGAGGCAGGTTTTGCAGGCTCAGGCCATCCGGGACGTGATCGAACACCTGCACCGTCAGCGGCTGCGCGCAAGTGTGCGTGAGGGTCAGGCGAACTTCACCCCAACGCCCGAGTGCCAGGCTGCCGGGCATTTGCCGTTGCACCTGCACAGTGGGGCGGCGGCGCAGACGCGCGGCATCCAGTAACGTCAGCAGCAACAGCGCCAGCAGCAAACCCCAGGCTATCGAGTGCAACGTGCGGGGTACGTTGAACTGCAGCGCCACTGCCGCGCCGAGCAGAATGTTCAGGCCCAGCAGTACACCCAGCCAGCTCAACAACAGTCGGGTCGGCTTCATCGGCGAGTCACTGACGCGGGGCCGGAATCTGGTCCAGCAACTGCTTGAGCACCTGGTCGACCTCCAGGCCTTCGATGTCCAGCTCCGGCGCAATGCGCACCCGATGACGCAGTACCGCCAGTGCGCACCCCTTGATGTCGTCCGGGGTGACGAACACGCCACCGCGCAACAAAGCCCGGGCGCGGGCGCCGCGCACCAGGGCGATGGACGCTCGGGGGCCGGCGCCGATGGCCAGCCCAGGCCACGTACGGGTGGCTCGAGCCAGGCGCACGGCGTAGTCGAGCACCTGTTCATCCAGGGCCAACTCACTGGCGATCTGCTGCAGGTGCAGCACATCCCGCGCCTGCAACACGGTACGCAAAGGGTGTACATCCAACATGTCGGCCCGGGACGAGCGCGTCACCTCGCGCACCATCTGCAGTTCCTGTTGCGCGTCCGGGTAGTCCATGCGCACTTTGAGCATAAAGCGGTCCAACTCAGCCTCTGGCAGCGGGTACGTACCTTCCTGTTCGATAGGGTTCTGGGTCGCCAACACCATGAACGGCTGACCAATGGGCAGCGCTTCGCCCTCAAGCGTCACCTGGCGCTCCTGCATCGCTTCGAGCAGTGCAGCTTGGGTTTTGGCCGGGGCGCGGTTGATTTCGTCGGCCAGTAACAGGTGAGTAAACACCGGGCCTTTGCGCAGCTTGAACTGCTCGGTGTGCAGGTCGTACACGGCGTGGCCGGTGACATCGCTGGGCATCAGGTCCGGGGTGAACTGGATACGCGCGTAATCGCCACCAAAACACCGCGCCAGCGCACGCACCAGCAGCGTTTTGCCAAGGCCGGGTACGCCTTCGAGCAGCACATGGCCGCCAGCGATCAACGCGGTGAGTACATCGTCGATCACCTGATCCTGGCCGATCACCGCCTTGCGCAGTTCAACGCGCAGGGCCTGTGCCTGTTGGCTGGCGTGCTGGAGGCTGTCTGCGGTGAGTGCGATGGCGGTGTGGGAATCGCTCGCAACGTCCGAACCCTTACTGATTTTTTCATCTTCCATAATTCAGGTACTGACCTTATTCAACGGTTCTCGTATTGTTCAAGGCGCAAGTAAGTGACTGCCTGCCTGCACAATAGCAATTGCATTAACGCATCAACACCCTCATGCCGTCCGAGGTTGTTTCTCGACTATGCTTGCCGTGCGGCATTCACTGGTACTTTCACAAGGACGTGAGCATGAACGCAGAACACAACAGCCGCTTCACGCCGCACGTTAAAGGCCTCGGCCTGTGCATAACTTTGAGCCTTGGCCTGAAAAAATTCAGGGGGTTCGCTTGATGGCGCCAGCATCCAGCGCACGCTACGGAACCGCACAGGCCAACCCAGGCATGCTGCCCGCGCAAAGCGCTTCGGAGCTTGTGTTGGCGCAGAACGATGAAGGGCATCGGTTGTGTCTGCAGGGCTGTTTCGAGGCTGCCGAGGTCTGCTTTCGGTACGCTGTACAACACCAGCCCGAATGGTCTGTCGCGCACAACAATTTAGGCTGGGCCTTGCAGGCTCAGGGCCACAACGAAGACGCCATCGGCAGTTACACGTCTGCCTTGCGCCTGGAACCGGGTTACGTGTTGGCTCGTGCCAATCTGGCCTATCTGCTTGCCCATCTGTATGCATACACGGGCCAGTACGATACCGCACGCAGCATGTGGCAGGTGCTGGTCGAGCTGTATCCGCATGACCCCGAAGTGTTGGACAACCTCACCAGCACGGCGCTGCGGGCCAATGACTTGGCCGACGCAGGGCAATGGGCGTTGCGCCACGCAGCGGTCACGCGCGGCAGTGTCTGGCACCCGTTACCAGGCGATATCCCGGAGGTTCCCATGCCTGCGCCCAAGCTCAGCCGAGGCAAGCTGAGGCATGATCTTGAGCAGTTGCGCTACCTGCGTGATCGGCAACTAATCAGTGCGCAATTGGCTGCCGTCATCGACGACTATGACGCCGCGCTGCAGTGCTTCAATGAGAGCGACAGTATTTTGCAGCAGCGGTTGTACGAGGCCACGCCGCTGAAATCCACCTATGGTCGAGTCATTCACCATCTGCCGGTCGCACGCCAGGACGCGGGTGCGTTAAACGCTGGCGAGGCGCTGCGTCGAGCGCAGCAGGATTACCAGCAGAGCCCGCTGGGCGTGGTGGTGATCGATGATTTCCTGACGCCACACGCGTTGAAGCAACTGCAAGAGTTCTGCCTGCAATCCACCGTATGGCATACCAACCGTTACGCGCATGGCCGCCTGGGGGCATTCTTCAGGGACGGTTTTAACTGCCCGTTGCTGCTGCAGGTTGCCGAAGAAATCCAGCAGTACTTTGCGCAGGTGATCGGCCCCCGGCACCCGCTGTTGCAGCTGTGGGGGTTCAAGTACGGGCATGACCAGCCGGCCACTTATCCACATGCCGACTTCGCCGCGGTGAACGTGAATTTCTGGATCACTCCTGATGAAGCGAACCTGGATAAGAGCTCAGGCGGCATGCTGATCTACGACGTTGAGGCACCGCAGGACTGGGACTTCGACACCTACAACCGGCAAGGTGATCGGATCGCCGCGTTCCTGGAGGCGTCGGGCGCTCAGCCGCTGGTGATTCCCTACCGCTGCAATCGCGCGATCATCTTTAATTCGGACCTGTTCCATGCCACTGCGCCGCTTGCATTTCGCCCTGGCTACGCCAATCAGCGCATCAACATCACCCTGCTTTACGGTGAGCGCGCGCGTGCTGATCAGGCGTAATACAGGAACTCCCGGCACCTTGCGGCGCCGGGCAGGCAGGCCTCAACTGCCTTGGGTTTGCAGGTTCACCTGCAGCGTGCCGACGTTGTCGCGCAAACCTACCCCGTAGACTCCGTCCAGGTCATCGTTGATACACAACTGCAGCGGCCCCGACTGGCCCGCCGGTGCTTGCACGCCGTCGCCCACCAGGAATGGCGGATTGCTGCCGATTTGGCCGATCAATGCGGCTTCCGGCGCACCGGGCAACGTGTAGCGTGCGGGTGCTCTGTAAGCGGGGTTGCCTGCGGGGCCAACCATGCCGGTGGCGGGGTTGGCGGTCCACACCCCTTGCGCGCTGATGTGCGTGACCTGGCGGCCGGTTACCGTCAGCCCGCTGGCTTGCCAGGCCTGGTTGGCCTGTACGGTTAGCGTGATAGGGTAAAGCACATTGACGGCATCGCTGGTGCTGGCGGTATCGAAACCTGCACCGGACAGGGCGCTGGCCATTTCAGGCGCCGGCGTACCGGGCAGCACTTTAGGGCCAAGAATGATCGTACCAATGTCGAGTGCCGTCAGACCCGGATAGATGTCATGCAGGGTGATTGCCAGTGCCGCCGCAGTGATGGGCGCGAACACTTCGTGCACCGCTTCGGCCACCACGGCGCCGTTACGAACCAGTTCCTCGTGCGGCAGTGCGAACGCCATGGCGCCGATACCGGTTGATGCCGACGCCAGCGCGGTGCGCACCGCGTCACTTGCGCCAAGGCCTTGCTGCTTAAGGGGTTGCAGGAGGCCAATCAAGGGTTGTACATCGATTGTCATGCGGGTGCTCCTTTAGGTGGGGTGACGCCTGCCTTGTGAGTGTCAGAGCGGCCGATCAGCCTTGCGGTGGCGGGCTGGTGCTGGCCCAGCCCAACCAGTCGCCACCCGCTGAACCTTGGGCGATATGCCAGAGCTGATTGTCGTTGTCCACAGCCCACAGCAGTACACAACCATTGTTCTGCAAGGCCGCTGCGATGTTCTTCATCGGCTTCGGCTGCCCCTTGAAGCCAGGGCCTTCCCATTTGCTCCAGGTGCCGCCGGGGGCGGTTTGGTACAACGTCCATACCTGGCCGCTGGCGCCGATACCCCATAGCTCCACACCTCGGTTGCCCTGTTGTTGCGAGGCGGCAATAGAGGTAAAGGCTTCGGGCTGTCCGATAAACCCCGGGCCTTGCCAAGCGTCCCAGTCGCCACCGGCCGAGTGCTGGCTGATACCCCACAGCTTGCCCTCGCGGTCCAGCCCCCAGAACATCACGCTGCCATTACTCTGTTGCGCAGCGGCCAGCTTGAACAGCGGGGCTGGCTGGCCCTTGAAGCCGGGGCCTTCCCATTGGCTCCAAGGGCCGCCCGCGGTGATTTGGTACAAGGTCCAGACTTGACCGTCAGCACCCGCCGCCCACAGCTCGACGCCACGGCTGCCACCCTGTTGCGATGCCGCCAGTTGCTCGAAGGCACACGGCTGGACGCCCACGTTGGGGCCGCTCCAGGCGTCCCAGTCACCGCCGGGGCCGCCCTGGCTGCAGGTCCAGACACTGCCTGCGCCGTCGAGCCCGGCAAACAATACGTTGCCATTGTTCTGTAGTGCAGCTGCCAGTTGGTGCAACGGCGTCGGCTGGTTTTTGAAGCCAGGGCCTTCCCAGTTGCTCCAGTTGTCACCGGCGCTGCGTTGGTACAAGGTCCAGACCTGCCCCGATGTGCCGGCTACCCACAATTCAATGCCACGGTTGCCGGCTTGCATCGAGGTGGCGATTGTCGCGAACGGCTCCTGAACGGGCGGGGCGGGGTAGAGCACCTTGATGGCATCGGCCACCGCCGCCGCTGAAAAGCCCGCTGCGACCAGTGCGCTCTGCATCTGCACGGCTGTGGCTGCGGGGAATACCCCCGGTGCCAGCAGGATCTTGCCGATATCGACTGGTCCAAGCGCTGGGTAGAGCTGGTGCAGAATGCTGGCCATCTCGTTGAGTGTGACCGGCGCGTAGGCCTGAGACAGCGCCTGGGCCAACGCTGAGCGTTGTGCGTCAGTATCGGCTCGGCGCGTGATCGAGGCGTGGGCGTCGAGTTGCGCCAGCACGCTGCTCGCTGCCTGCACGGCGGGTATGCCTTGCTGGCGCAGAGGTTGTAGCAGGCTGATCAGGCGCGGGATATCAGTTGTCATAAGGCTCCTTGCTTCAGTGATAAGCGCTGACCAGCGCGATGGACAGGTCCAGGGGTGACAGGCTGGGGAACGCTGCCTTGAGTCCTTCGCCGGTGTCCGCTGCCGGGTACCCGGCTTGCGCCATGGCCGCGGCCAAATCCGTATCGACCAGTTTGGGGAATGCCTTGAGCAGACCGGTTGCACAGGCCGCGCCGTTTGCGCCTTGGGCACGCAGGGCACGCGCCGTCTGTACCGGGCCGGGGTAGGCTTGGATCAACGCCTCTGCCAGCGCCTGCGGCGGCGTTTGTGGCCAAGCGGCGAGCAGGCCCTTGCTGGTCTCGGCCACCACGTAACCGCCCTTGGCCATGGCACTGGCCAGGGTGTCGAGGGTTAGCGTGGGGAACGTGCGCAACAGCTGAGGCCCGCAGTCGGCGCCCGTCACGCCCTGCGCAAACAGACGGCTGGCCATTTGCTCCGGATCTGCGTAAGCCTGTGCCAGCGCTGCCGCCAGGTCTTGTGGTGAGGTCTGCGGCCACACTGCCATAAGGCCTTTGCTGGTGTCGGCCAGCGCGTAACCGCCTTGGGCCATGGCGCTGGCCAGTGTATCGAGGTTCAGGCTCGGGAACGCTTGCAACACCTGTTGGGCGCAAAGGGTGGCCTCGACCTTCTGGCCATTGAGCGCGGTCGTCATCTCTACGGCGTTGGCGTATAGCGTGATGGTGATATCCACCGTGGTCGAAGGAACGCCGGGCAGGATGCCTTCTTGGCCCACGGCAGGTATGGCCTGCACCAGCAGGTGGTAAAGCCGTGGCGAGCCAGCGATGCCGGTCAGTGTCAGCGCGGCAATCAACTCGTCGCCCTGTGCGCTTGTCTGCAGCTCGGTGACTTGCAACGGGCTGTCGGCACTGTGTATGACCGCCTGGTAGCGCGTGGCATTTGCGACTGCCTGCCAGCGCAGAGTGGCGCTGCTGCCGGCACTGCTGGCTTGCAGCTTCTGCGGTTGACCCAAACGATTCAGGGTCAGCACTGCGCTTGCAGGGCTAGCCACGGTGGTATTGCTGCCTTGTGTGACCAGGCTGAAACCGAAGTCGCCGACAGGTGCCGCCACATCAAAGGTGATCGAGCACTGCGTGGGCGGCGCCTGGTGTGGTTGCGCCGGTTCGATGTGACGGTCAGCTACCCAGGCGCTGCCTGCATGAGTGCTGGAGAGCACATAGGACTGCGCTTCGGGCACGGCTGTCCAGCTCAGCACTACGCCACAGTCAGGCGCGATAATGCTGCTGTCGGCGTGCGCCAGCAGGGCTGTCGGCGCGGCAAGACGCTGGAACGTTGCGTCGGCCCATTCAGTTTTGGTGTCGCCATGGACACCCTGTACCTGGGCCTTATAGGGGCCAGCGGACCATTGCGCGTCGAAATCGAACTGGGTCGCGCGCGCGGTCATGTTCAGACCAGGCTGGTCGAGCAGCACTTTTGCGGCACTGTCGAGCAATTGCGCGTTATAGCCGGCGTTGCCCTGGCCACCACCCCAGGTAAGTGTCACTACTCGGTTGGCGATGCTGATGCTGGGGTGGTCGGGCGCACTTTGGGTGCCTGTGCCTGTGCCTGTACCCGTTCCTGTACCGGTCCCAGTGCCTGTCCCGGTTCCCGTTCCCGTTCCTGTTCCGGTACCTGTCCCGCCAACGATCGAGATGATAGCCAAAACCGTACCGGCTACCGCTGCAGCTGCGCCCGCTGCTCCGGCGGCGGCCGCTTCGGCTGCCGCCAGCGCTGCGGCCTCGGTTGCCGCGACGGCGTCGGCGGCGGCGCCGTCGATCAGGCTTTGGCAGGCCAGTGTGGCGGCGTATGACGCTGCAGCCTTGCCAGCCGTCAGGCCGATTACTGCTGCGATGGCCTCGCTGTTGCTTGCCAAGCCTTTGACGAACGATTCTGCGGCGCCGGCGAGCGCACGGTCGATGTAACCCCCGAATTCCGAAAATTTGATCGAGTTGGGCAATGGGATCGAAACCATTGCAGGAAAGGGGATCGCCACCGCGGTCAGTGAAGTGCCTGCAACCGACAGGGTGTATTTGCCGTTCAGTTGCAGGCTTACGCCGTCGTCCTGTGTGCTGAACGACACGCTTATGTTGAACGTCGATGCAAGCAAGGACTTGAAGGCGAAGTCTACCAACTTGCCGCATCCGGAACTGCCTTGATCGGACAGCTCTTGCAGCGTCTTGATGAAGTCGATCGCCTTGGTCAGGTAGTCGAAGCTCGGCCAGTTGGTGACCTGGAAACCGCCATCATCCTTGCTGTAGCGCACCCCCAGCGAGGTGTTTTTCGGCAGGAAGGGCGAGTAATCGGACAGCGCGGTTAGCGTGCCGTCGATTTGCATGTTGCCCTTGCTGTTCTTGCTGCTCATCACGCTGACATCGACGCCGAATGATGCCTGCATGAACCACACACTGCCGGCAAACCCCATCGACTGTTTGCCCGCCACCGTGGATATCGCCAGCGCCGGGCCACCGCTGGCGCTGGTCGCTTTGGGCGCGGCGATGGTCATGATGTAGATGTCGATGGGGTTGGCCAGGGCGATGGAGGCGGTGACGCCGTCCTTGGCGATCTGGATGTTGCCCACCACTTCGAAGGTGGTAACCAGTGTCAGGTCAAACAGTGCCTGAATATTAAAACCCGGCTGGTAGACGATGCTGCTGGCCGGCGGAGCGGCAGGTAAGGTGCCGGCCGTGGCAGGGCACGCAAACGTATCCAGGCTCAGCGGTTGGCTGCTCGCCGTGTTGCAGTAGTAGAGCTGGCTGCCAGCCTTGAAAACGATGTCGATCAACGAGGTGGGCCATACCACGCTACCGATGCACTGGTTAAACACATCACCGATCGAAAGGGTCTTGTCGACTTTGACACTGGCAACTTGAGGGGTACTGTTTTGCAGGTAGATGTACCCGGTGAGCTGGGCCGAACCCACCTTGACTGTGCCCTGTACCTGGAAGTTTTTCTGCGCGGTGGCGTCGCCATAACGAGCAAAGACGCCGAACATCAGGTTGCTGAACGAGATGCCGCTCATGGCCCCACCGAACAGTTCCGGGATGTTATCGGGCTCGGCTGTCCGCAGGCAGGCGGCGAATGTCTGGGTGACATCATCGGAAACCAGCGCACCGCTGAAAACATAGTTGTGATCGAACAGCGAGACAGTGAGATTGCCGTTGACGCTGAGTTTACTGGCCGTGGTGAACTGGTAGAGGATATTGACGTTCTCGAAGCCGAACAGGCCGAACAACTTAATGTTTGGCAGCGCTGCAGAGTAGACCGCCTGTTGGACTGCGGCGCCAGCTGTACTGCCGCTGGTTAGCAGCGCGGACAACGAGAGTGTGTCACCGGCACCCGTCGAGGTGTCGTAACCGATCTGCAGCAAGCTGCCGAAGAGTTTTATGTCCTTTAGACTTACCGTGAGCCAGAACCCACAAGTGTTGGCCATGGTCAGGGTGGTTTTGGCCACACTGATGGGTACCGGAGTCTGTGGAAAAATGCTGAACAGATTAGTGCCACTGGGCGGCGTACCGTTGCCGAAATGGCTGAAGGTGAAGAAACCCGCATCCTGCACCAGCAAGCTGCCGGTAGGCAGTTGCGTATTGAAGGCTTTGTTGATCAGTTCAAGGACATCCATCCCGCCAGCATTCGCGGCGGCCAAATCTGCGTAGATCAGGCTGTATTGGCTTGAAAGGTCGAGTTGGCACTTGCTCTGGGTGGCGAACGTGCCGCCAAAAATCTGTGACCAGGCAAAATGTGCCGAGACGCGGATATCCATGGGCGAGTGGCCCTCCCGCAGGCAAGGTGCTTCGAAGCGGCGGGGCAATGACCATTGCCCCGCCAAATGAGCGAGCGCGGATCAGCTGAATGTATGGGTCTTGGGATCGTAAGTGCCTTCCGAGACGACTACGTTCAGGTCTTGCACCACATCGCTGCCGATGGCGCCCGAGATGATGTCCATCGGTGGCGACACCGCGACATACACCTCGCTGGTGCCACCCACTGCGACGGCGAGCAGGGTTTGCGGGGGCGGAGTCGTGCCGCCAGCTGCGGGAGCCTGGGAGATGACACTGAACAGGAACGGCACTTCTTTGGTGGGCGCGGAACTTGGGATGGCGAGCGAGGCGGTGTAGGTTTTGTTGTCGATGTTGAAGACGGCGTTAACGACAGCACTGATAGCCATTATTAGAACTCCATTCTGCATTGACTAGCGATTGCGGTGTGTGACCAGCTTCCCAGCACACGATAGTGGCGCTTTGCTACTGTAGTAGGCGTCCTTTTGTTTGGCAAATCACCATCCGACAGTCGGTCTTTACCCAGCTTTCCTAAGATGCAATCAAGTGCCGGATCACAGGGCATTCCTGAGAGTTTGCAGGCACGCCACCTGACGGCTGAAATCGGCGCTGGTGAGCCGTTTTGCCGGGAGTGGGCCGAGGGCCTGGCGGATAAGGTGGGAGGGTTGGCGCGTCAGGCGTGCAAGCACCTGCCACTGTTCAGCGCTGTCGAGGTGTTCAAAGCCTGGGTGACGACGCCTTGCTGCGCGTTGCACGTCGCGTTGCAAGGCTTGCAACAGGCTGCCTTGGCCACTGCGACGCAGCAGGAAGTCGGCGCTGGCTTGCAGGTGTTCCTGCAATTGCCGGCGAGCCTTGGGCGCAGGTGCCTGGATCGGACCTTGGCGCACACCGGCCTGCCAGAGCGCCAGGGCGATCAGCGCGACGAGCGCCACCAGGGCTTGCGGAAAATTGCGCAGCAACAGGCTCAGCAGGTTGTCTTCGTCACTGTTAAACAGCAAGGTCACGTCGGTGCCCTGGTTGAGGTACCACAGCAACCAGGCATTGTCGTGTTTGCCGATGCCAGCGGTTTTCCACAGGTCGCTGTCGGTTACAACTGTCACAGTGCCCTGGCCGAGGCCGCGTTGCATCAGATGGCTGGACCCGGCGCTGTTGGCGGAAAATTGCGCCAGGTGCTTGGGGTCGGTGAGGTTGAAGTCGGTGTCGAAGCTGAAATACGCCGGGGTGGTTTCATTGTCGAGGTACAGTTTGGTCAGGTCCGGCGCTTTGTTTTTGCGCGGCGTGGCTGGCGCGTCAACGGTCTCACTCATGACTGGGTGGATGTTCAACCGATCAAGCAGCAGGTCAGCGCTTTTGCCGGTTTCTTCATCCCACAGTGCTTCGGCGACCACCAGCAGGTGGCCGCCTGAATTCGCCCAGCCCATCAATTGATCCACTTGGCGTGGGCTCATGTTGCTGCGTTCGCCCAGCAGTAACAGGCTATGACCTTTGGCGGGAAGGTTGGTGAGTCGTTCAAGGCTATTGGCGTGCTCAACGGCCAGACCTTGTTGGCGCAGAAAGTATTCTGCCGCCAGGTAGGGGTTCGCCTTGGCGAGTGGCGAGGGGCCGCGATCGACCACTTCGTCATACGGGATTGCCTTGTGCCACGCATAAAAAGCGCCAGCTCCCAGCACGCACGCCAGCAGCAGCCCGACGTATACCCACGGCCGGTTCATTGCGTGGCCTCCGAACCGAACAGCGCCCGCCAATCGTTGCAGAGTTTTTGCTGGGCAAAGGCTGGCGGCAGATGGTGACCATACGCGAGGTTCTGCCAGTGGCGGGTCAGTTCATCACTGAACGCCAGCAGTTGCGGTTGTTGCAGGTGGTGAACGCGCTGCAGCACCTGGCCTTCGGTATCGGCGCTTTTCAGTGGCAGGTTGAAGTCATGCAACAAGCGGCTGAGCAGGCCCCGGTACAGAAGGCCCAGGGCTTCGCGCGGCTGAGTGGGCCATAATTGTTCAGCAGCGCTGGCGATGTCTTCGGGCAATGTCTCTGTGCCCAGCGCCAGGCCGAACATCTGCGCCGGTACCGCCTTGGCTATTTTGGGGTTGCGCTGCGGGCGCCGGCTGACAAACGTGCGCAGCCACTCACGGTAGCGCCAGAGCAGCAGCGCGACGCCGCCGATCATCAGGCTCCACAGGAGTATTTCCAACCCTTGCCCAAGCGTTTTAAAGGTGTTGCTGTTGAGTTGGTTCAGCAACGCCTGAAGCCACGCGGGTAATTTACCGTCGCCGTGCGTGTGCTTTTCAGTCACGGTTTTTTCGTCACCAAAACGGTAGCGGGTAACGGTTTGCGGATTTTTGAAGGGCGGCTGTTCCAGCACGTGCTTGATCGATTGGCTGGCGGTTTGAGTACTGAGCGGTGGCTGCTCGCTCGGGCTATCAGCCATCGCCGGCGGGCTGGCGGGTATCAGCAACAGGCCCACAACCAGCACCAGTAAAGGCGCACTGTTGCTCAGGCGCTGGCGTAACCGGCGTAAAACCAGTTCCAGGTCCCAGGCTTCCAGTACAGTGCGTCGGTTGAGGTACAGGCTGAAACCGCAGGCCACATAAATAGGCTCCCAGAACACCAGAACCAGCGCATAAAAGGCGTTGGTCAGGTGTTCCAGCCAAAGCCAGTCCGAGCCCACCGCAAGCGCGAGCTGTTGCCAGCTCCAATCGCGTTCTACCTGTTCTGGAATGAACAGGTAGAGCAGCGTCATGCCGCCAAGCCACAGGCTGACTTCCAGGTGCATACCGATGAGGGTCAGCCAGCGCGCGGCGCCGGCGTTGTGCTGTAGCAGCACCCCGAGGCGTTGTTGGCGCGCCTGATCAGCCAGGCCTTCAAGCTGGCTCACCGGCAGCACAAAACTGCGACTCAAGCTGAGGCGGCGCCAGGTCAGGCTGACCAGCAACTGGCTTTTGAGCAGGCTTGGCCAATGGCGTACGGCTTGCTTGATGCTCGGCGTTTCACCAAACAGGGCCTTGGACAGGATGTACAGCGGCAAACGGTCGAACGCCGGCTTGAGCCACCAGAACACTAACAGTACGACAGAGGGGTGGTCCCAGAGCAGCGCCGTGAGCAGGGCAAACACCGGCAAGCTGACCAGCGCCCAACTGCTCATCAACAGAAGGCGATATTTGCGCGCCATTAAGATGCCAAGGTCTATGGCTTCCCAAGTGGTACGGGGGCGAATGGCCACGCTGGCATCACTCAGGCGCATGGCGAGTCCGTCCAGCGAGGGTCAGGTAAGCGGCTACCAGCAGCCAAAGTGCAGTGCCCACAAGGTATTTGGCCCAGGGGGCGATGGTGGTGGTGGAAGACCAGTAGGCCTCGATAAACGCTGCGATCAACAGGAACACGATCACACCGCAGAGTATTTGCACGCTTTTGTGCGCCGCCAAACGCAGTGACTCACTGCGCGCCAGTGGCCCCGGCGCGATCAACGCCCAGCCCAATTGCAACCCTGCCGCGCCGGCGAGGGCGATGGCACTCAATTCGAATGCAGCGTGCCCGATAACAAATGACCAGAACGTTTGGCCATAGCCGATTTCGGTCAGATGACCGGCGACGGCACCGATGATCAAACCGTTGAAAATCAGAAAAAACGCGCTGCCCAAGCCGAACAGCAAACCGGCGGCAAAGGTCTGGAAGGCGATGCCGATGTTGTGCATCACGTAATAGCCAAACATCATCCAGTCCTCGCTGGAAGCACGTTCGGCGGCGCGGCCCAAGCGGCTGGCGTCGGGGTCGTACATGCTCTGCATCTCGGCGACCTGTTGGGCACTGACGATGGTGTAGATCAAGCCGGGAAACAGATACACCAGCAGGGCTATGCCCACCAGGCTGCCGAAGAACAGCAGGCTGGCGACCAGCACGAAACGCCATTGTTCGCGCACCAGACGCGGGAAGTCGGCCAGGATAAAAGCCAACAGGCTCGCGCCCAATTGGCTGCGATGGCGATACAACTGTTGGTGGCCACGCAGTGCCAGTTGCTCCAGCGGGTCGACCAGGTAACTGCTGTAGCCGCGCTCTTGAGCCAGGGCCAGGTGCTGACATAAACGTCGATAATGATGAGGAAACTCGGCCGCGTCACCGGGCTTGGCTTTACCGTGCTCCAATGCTTTCAGTTGCTCTGCAAAGGCCTGCCACTGGGCTTGGTGACGGCTCTCGAACTGGCTCTGTTTCATACAGGCCCCAACAGGCCACGGGCGACACCATTGAGTTGCTCGACGGCGCGCGCCGGAGACACATGCAATGGCTCGGCAAGGATTGCGGCCAGTTCATGCACCCGCTCGGCGGACAGTTCAGCCTGGCGTTCGGCGAAGCCAAGGATGGCGCGCTGTTCGCTCAGCTCCAGGGCAAAGGGCAGGCGCAAGGCCGTAGCGTGAGGTATTTTTGGGCGCACCAGGGGCCGTTCGCGGTAGATCACCAGGGTGCCGGCTGCCAGGTCGCCGAGTCGTTTGAAGTGTGGATGTTGCAGGCAACTGATGGCGCCGAGGAAGTAGCCGAAGGGCAACATATCGACAAAACGCAGCAGGTTGCGAATCAGCGAAGCGGACCAGCCGACCGGCGTGCCGTCGTCCTGCACCACCCGCAGGCCCATCACCTGTTTGCCCGGAGAGCAGCCTTGATTGAGCACTTCGAACAGCACCATGTACCACCAACTGACCAGAAACAGCAGCAATGAACCCAAGCCAATACCAATATTGCCGAGCAACGCCAGCGGCACGAGCAGGATGCCCATGAGCAGCCCACGCACGCCCAGGTCGAAGGCAAAGGCCAGTGCGCGAGGGGGCAAGCCTGCCGGGCGCAAGGGTAGATCGATGCCTTCGGGCGTCTCGATCTGATAGCGGGTGTCCAAAGGGGCTGGTGGCATTGCAATCCCTGGCAGTGCAAAGCGGTTAGGAGAGACGGATGCTAGCAGTGTCGACGATGGAAGCAACCACTCAAGTTTTTGCTGGATGTTTGTACAGTCAGGTATCGCTGGCCCCCGACGCCTTACAGCGCCTAGACTTCGTCGATCTTCAGTACAGGAACAGCCCGTGACCTCCATTTTCTGGTACGACTATGAAACCACCGGTATCAACCCGCGCAGCGATCGCCCGTTGCAGGTTGCCGGTATTCGTACCGACCTCGAACTAAACGAGGTCGGCCCGCCGGTCAATCTTTATTGCCGGCCCAGCGACGATATTCTGCCGCATCCGGCCGCCTGCGCGATCACCGGTATTACCCCGGGCATTCTGGCCGGGAAGGGCTTGGCTGAAGCTGACTTCATGACCCGTGTACACGCTGAGTTGGCCGCGCCAGGCACCTGTGGCGCGGGTTACAACACCCTGCGTTTTGACGATGAAATGACGCGCTACAGCCTGTACCGCAACTTTTTTGACCCTTACGCGCGTGAATGGCAGGGCGGTAACAGTCGTTGGGATTTGATCGATGTGGTGCGCACCGCCTACGCGTTGCGCCCGGACGGGCTTGTGTGGCCTGAACAGGACGGGCGCGTCACCCTCAAGCTTGAACGCTTGACCGAGGCGAACGGCATCGACCATGGCCAGGCCCACGATGCCTTGTCGGACGTGCGTGCCACCATTGCGTTGGCGCGCTTGGTTCGGGACACACAACCCAAGTTGTATGACTGGCTGTTCCAACTGCGCAGCAAGCAGCGGGTGATGGATCAAGTGCGGTTGCTGCAACCCATGGTGCATATTTCCGGGCGGTTTTCTGCTGAGCGGCATTACCTCGGCGTGGTATTACCCCTGGCGTGGCACCCGCGCAATCGCAATGCGCTGATTGTGTGTGACCTCGGGCTCGACCCGCAGGGCTTGCTTGATCTGGACGCCGCTACCTTGCGCCAGCGGCTCTACACGCGGCGTGATGAGCTGGCGGAAGGTGAACTGCCAGTGCCACTCAAGTTAATTCACATCAACCGGTGCCCGGTGGTTGCGCCCTTAAATGTGCTGCGGGCGCAGGACCGTGAGCGGCTTCAATTGGATATTGACGTCTGCCAGGCGCGCGCGCTGCGACTAACTGACGCACAGGAAGTGTGGCGCGATAAGTTGGCGGCCATTTATGCCGAGGAAGATTTTGCGCCGAGTAGCGACCCCGAGCAGCAGCTCTACGATGGTTTTATAGGTGACCGCGACCGTCGTCTGTGCGAGCAAGTCCGGGCGGCAGAGCCTTTACAGCTCGCGCGTCAGTCATGGCCTTTTGATGATGAGCGTTTGCCGGAATTATTATTTCGCTACCGCGCACGTAACTTTCCTGAAACCTTGAACAACGAGGAGCAACAGCGCTGGAAACTTTTCTGTCAGCAGCGTTTGTCCAAGTCGGAATGCGGCGCGCCGAATACCCTTGAGGCATTTAAGCAGGCACGTCAGGAGTTGGCGATAAGTGCTACATCGTTTCAGCGCGAGGTGTTGGATCAATGGCAGGCGTATGCCGACTCTTTAGCCGCGCGGCTGAATCTGTAGTCACGTAGTTACACACTATGCGGACAATAAAAAACGCCAGCATGCTGGCGTTTCTTATGTAGCGTCTATCAGGCCAAGGCCCGACCAAGCTTAGCCCAGCAGGGTAGCCCAGCCTTCAACGACGTCGCCGCCCCACTTGGCTTTCCACTCTTTCAGGGTTTTGTGATTGCCGCCTTTGGTTTCAATCACTTCGCCGTTGTGCGGGTTCTTGTATTGCTTAACCTTGCGAGCACGTTTGGTGCCGGTAGTTTTCACAGCACCGCGCGGCGCTTTAACTTTCGACTCTGGATCCAGCAGCGCGATGATGTCACGCAGGGATTTGGAGTATTCACCCATCAGGGCGCGCAGTTTGCCTTCGAATTCCAGCTCAGTTTGCAGCTTGTCGTCTTCGGACAGGTTCTTCAAACGAGCTTGCAGCTCTTTGATAGCTTCTTCGGTGGCGCGGTATTCGTTGATCAGGGACATGTGGGCTACCTTATGGAGAGCGCTGATTGTCAGGGGAAGTGGCCTAATAATAGTCAGGCAAACTCTGCAAGTAAACATTTAAGGATGTTTTTAGGTGAATTACGTTGAATGTTTGCGGTGAAGCGCTGCCATTGAGTTAATTAGTCGGTGGTTACCTAAGAATAATCTCGTTTATTTTTGTTAACAGCCCATGCGTTCGTTGGCGGGTGCATATAGCGCGCATAAAACCTTACGCGCTTAGGGGGCGTAGCCGGTGCAAGGGGCTCGAATAAGCCGCAAGGACTACTGCAGTTTTTCTGCGTAATCGCTAGAATGGCGGCCTTTGCGAAGTTCTGGAGTTTCCCCCTAATGCGCACTTTTCGGCTGGTGATCGCTTGCCCGGACCGGGTTGGCATCGTTGCCAAAGTCAGTAACTTTCTGGCCTCCCACAACGGCTGGATCACCGAGGCGAGCCACCACTCGGACGATTTCAGCGGTTGGTTTTTCATGCGTCACGAAATTCGTGCCGACACACTGCCCTTTGGTCTTGAAGCCTTCCGTGAGGCGTTTACGCCTATCGCTGAAGAGTTTTCGATGACCTGGCACATCACCGACACCGAGCAGAAAAAGCGTGTGGTGCTGATGGCCAGCCGTGAGTCCCACTGCTTGGCCGACCTGCTGCATCGCTGGCACAGTGATGAGCTGGACTGCGAGATCGCCTGTGTCATTTCCAACCACGACGACCTGCGCAGCATGGTCGAATGGCACGGCATCCCTTATTACCACGTCCCGGTTAACCCGCAGGACAAGGAGCCGGCCTTCGCCGAGGTCTCGCGCCTGGTCAAGCAACACGACGCTGATGTGGTGGTGCTGGCGCGTTACATGCAAATCCTGCCGCCGGAGCTGTGCCGCGAATACGCAGGCAAGGTGATCAACATTCACCACAGCTTCCTGCCGTCGTTTGTCGGTGCCAAGCCCTATCACCAAGCCTCGCTGCGTGGCGTAAAGCTGATTGGCGCAACGTGCCATTACGTCACCGAAGAACTCGATGCCGGGCCGATCATCGAGCAGGACGTGGTGCGTGTCAGCCACAGCGACAGCATTGAAGACATGGTGCGTTTTGGCCGTGATGTCGAGAAGATGGTGCTGGCCCGTGGCCTGCGCTATCACTTGGAAGACCGCGTGCTGGTGCACGGCAACAAAACCGTGGTGTTCTGATCAGGGCATTTAACGTTTTTGATTGAACAGTCAGGGGGCCTGGGCGTTAAATCGTCTCAGGCCCTTTTTGTTTGCCTGCCGTCGAGGACTGACTGATGAGCGACCCACTGGACAAAGCCACTTCCAAGGCCCCGGCGACGTTGGGGGAGGGATGTTTGAGTCGATTTGACCCGGATGACCTGGACGCGGAGGACGGCACCGAATTTCCCGGTGCCGCCGAGTTGTGGCAGCGCGAGCGCAGCAAGGCCCAGCCTGGCGAAGAATAATCGCCCGCCGCCTACCCGGGCGGCGGGCATTGGGTCAAATGCGGAAACTGCCCACCAACTGCTTCAAGCGCGCCGCCTGTTGTTCCAGGTCGGCACAGGCGCGCAGGGTTGAATGCAGGTTTTCCACGCCTTCCTGGTTGAGGGTGTTGATTTCGGTGATGTCCATGTTGATCGATTCCACCACCGAGGTTTGCTCCTCGGTGGCGGTGGCCACTGACTGGTTCATGCCGTCGATCTCGCCAATACGCTGGGTCACGCTGTTCAGGCGTTCGCCCGCCAGGTTGGCGATTTCTACGCTGTCCTGGCTGTAGCGCTGGCTTTCACTCATGGTGCTCACCGAATCGCGGGCGCCGACTTGCAGTTCCTCGATCATCTTTTGCACCTGCTGCGCCGATTCCTGGGTGCGATGGGCCAGGTTGCGCACTTCATCGGCCACCACCGCAAAACCGCGACCGGCTTCACCGGCACGCGCCGCTTCAATGGCAGCGTTAAGCGCCAGCAGGTTGGTTTGCTGGGAAATGCTGGTGATCACCTCAAGAATCTGCCCGATATTCACCGTCTTGCTGTTGAGCGCTTCAATGTTGCTACTGGAAGTGCTGATCATTGCCGACAGTTGCGTCATCGCCTTGATATTGCGATCCACCACCTGTTGCCCGTCTTCGGCCAAGTGCCGCGCATCGCTGGCCTGGCTGGAGGCTTGCGCTGCGTTACGGGCGATCTCCTGGGCGGCGGCGCCCAGCTCGTTGATGGCCGCGGCGACGCTGTTGGTGCGGTTGGCCTGTTCGTCGGAGTTGACCATCGACGAGTTGGAGGCGCTGACCACGCGCAGCGCGACTTCGTTGACCTGTTCGGTGGCCGAGGACACCTCGCGTATCGAAGTGTGAATACGCTCGACGAAGCTATTGAAGGCATTCCCCAGCGTGCCGAATTCGTCGTGGTTCTGGATGGTCAGGCGGCGGGTCAGGTCCCCTTCGCCGTCGGCGATGTCCTGCATGGCGCGCGTCATCACGTGCAGCGGTTGCAACAGCACCCGAATCAACATGCCCAGCAGCGCAATGATGATCACCACCGCAATCAGCGTGGCGATGACTGCCGAGGTACGGAATTCGCTGAGCATGGCGAAGGATTTGTCTTTATCCACCGAAACACCCAGGTACCAGTTCACCGAAGGCAGGCCCTTGATCGGTGTAAAGGTCACGATGTTGTCTTTGCCGTTGGCTTGAACTTCGCTGAACTCGCGACTGATTTTTGGGGTGTTTTTAGGGTACATATCAGCCAGGGTTTTCATCACCAGGTTCTTGTCCGGGTGCACCAGTACCTTGCCATCGGCACTGACCAGGAACGCGTAGCCCATGCCGCCGAAGTTCAGGGCGCCGATGTTATCCACAAGCGTTTGCAGGCTCAGGTCGCCGCCGACTACGCCGATACTTTGCCCGCCCTTGGCGCTGGGTGTGGCAATCGAAATGATCAACTGGCCGGTAGCGGCGTCGATATAGGGTTCGGTCAGGGTTGAGCCGTTGCTGCTCTGCGCGCCCTTGTACCAGGGGCGAACGCGCGGGTCGAAGCCGTCCGGCATCTTGCTGTCGGGGCGGATGGTGAACGCACCTGTGCTGTCGCCCACGTAGGTTGCCATGAACGAAGAGGTCAGGGTTTTCTGTTCGAGCAGGCTGGCAACCACAGACGGATCAGGGTTGATGGCGATGTTTTGGGCAGCGTTTTCCACCAGCGCAATGCGCCCGGTGAGCCAGGTTTGAATGTTGCTGGCGGTGACATCGCCCATTTCATGCAGGTAGTTATTGAGATCGTCGCGAATCGCATTGCGTTGCAGATAGTCGTTGTAGAGGGTAAACAGTGCGAAAGCGGCGATGACGATAAGGGAGGCTGCAAGCAGTATCTTGTGGCTGAAGCGCAGATTTTTATTCATGGCTTGTAGGGTCCGCTAAGGTCTTGATATCCGAAGCGCGTCCTGGTGGGACGCACCAAATAGCAGCGTCAAATAAGTGCGAAGTTTCCGAGTGTCGTTAAGGAAACTGTCTGACTGATTTTTTAGACTTATTGGGTCTGACGTATCTGTGTATCGACCTTGCAGCGCTAAAGCTTAACCATAGGTGACCAAATGTCTGATTCCACGCAACTTCTTCTCGGCGCCGGCCCGGACGGCCAGCCTATCGCCCAGGCCATGCGCCTGGCCAACCGTCATGGGTTGATTGCCGGCGCCACCGGCACCGGCAAGACGGTTACGTTGCAGCGCCTGGCGGAAGCCTTCAGTGATGCGGGTGTGGCCGTGTTCGCCGCTGATATAAAAGGTGACCTGTGCGGCCTGGGGGCGGCGGCCAACCCTCAAGGCAAGGTGGCCGAGCGCATCGCGGGTATGCCTTTCCTCAACTACACGGCCAAGGCGTATCCGGTCACGTTGTGGGATATACACGGCCAATCCGGCCATCCGCTACGCACCACCATCAGCGAAATGGGCCCGCTATTGCTCGGCAGCCTGTTGGAACTGACCGACAGTCAGCAATCGGCACTGTATGCCAGCTTCAAGGTGGCGGACCGCGAGGGCTTGTTGTTGCTCGACCTCAAAGACCTCAAGGCGTTGCTCAACCACCTGCACTATCACCCGGAGCTACTGGGCGAGGATGCGGCGTTGATGACTACCGGCTCCAGCCAGGCGCTGTTGCGGCGCCTGGCGGTGCTGGAACAGCAGGGCGCCGAAGCCTTGTTTGGTGAGCCGGCGCTGCAACTTGAAGATATTTTGCAGCCTGCCAGCGATGGCCGCGGGCGCATCCACCTGTTGGACGCCAGCCGCTTGGTGCATGAGTCGCCAAAGGTCTATGCGACGTTCCTGTTGTGGTTGTTGGCTGAGCTGTTCGAGCAGTTGCCGGAGCGTGGCGATGCCGACAAACCGCTGTTGGCGCTGTTTTTCGACGAAGCGCATTTGTTGTTCGCCGACACGCCCAAGGCGTTGCAGGATCGCCTGGAGCAGGTGGTGCGGCTGATTCGCTCCAAAGGTGTTGGCGTGTATTTCGTCACGCAGTCGCCGGGTGACCTGCCGGACACGGTGCTCGCGCAATTGGGCTTACGCGTGCAGCACGGTCTTCGCGCGTTCACCGCTAAAGAGCAAAAGTCCCTGCGTGCGGTGGCGGATGGGTTCCGTCCCAACCCGGCATTTGATGCGTTATCGGTGCTGACCGAATTGGGCACCGGCGAGGCGCTGGTGGGGACGTTGCAGGAAAAGGGCACGCCGCAAATCGTCCAGCGCGTGTTGGTGGCTCCGCCGCAATCGCGCATCGGGCCACTCAGCGAGGCCGAACGTGCTGCGCTGATCGCCAGTTCGCCGTTGCGCGGGCGCTATGACAAACCGGTTGACCGTGAATCGGCCTACGAAGTGCTGATGGCGCGCAAGGACCTCGGACCGAGCGACGGGCCAAAGGCTACCGCCGACGAACCGAGCTTCACCGACAAAGCCGGCGCATTTTTGGGCTCTGCGGCGGGCAAGGCACTTAAATCCGCCCTGCAACAGGCCGCCAATCAAATGGGCCGTCAGTTAGTGCGTGGGTTGTTGGGTTCTTTGCTGGGTGGCAGCAAGCGCAAATAGGCGTTCAGGGTTTGGGCTTGGCATGCGCGGCCAGCCGCTCGAGTGCCGCGCGCAAGCCCGGGTCGCTGATGCCGTCGGCCGTTGCCTGAATGGTTTCGGCGGCATTCACCGACAGGTCCATGGTGTGCCCCACCGCGCCTTGCTGCACGGTGGGCGGCTGCACCTTGAACTGGATACGCGTCAAACTGGCAAACTCATCAAATGCCATCAATTGTCGCTGCAGGCGTTTTTGCTGATAGCGCAAGCGGGTCGCCCAATGACCATCGGTGACAATTAACAGCAAATGACCTTCGCGCCAGGACGCCACATGGCAATGTTCACGCGCGGCGGGTTGCAGTTGGCTTTCGAGCAGGCGTTGCAAAAGGCCCAGGCGTTGCGCGTGGCCGAAGATGGCTTTCAACGGTTTGGCTTCGCGGAGCAACGCGGCGGGAGCGCGAGCTGTAAGTGGGCGAAATGCCATGTTTAGACACCTTAGGTAACAGAGCCGCCATCTTAGCAGAAAGCGCTTGGCGGCCCCAGGCAATGCGTCGGCAGGGCTTTGCCCGTGAAATCAATAGCTAACTTCTGCTACTCATGGGTTGAAGTTCCAGCAAAAGCCCTTATTTTAAACAGGCCCTCTCACAGCCACATGCCCGCTTCGGGGAATAACGCCACTTTCCTCACCCACGATTCCGGGTAGAATACGCGTTCGCATGCGGCCGTGAGGGCTGCACGGGCCACTCACGGTGCGCCCTCCATCCCTATGTGTGGAAGAACCTGCCGATATGTTTGCGCCTTTGTTAAAGAAACTTTTTGGAAGCAAGAATGAGCGCGAAGTTAAACGCATGCTCAAGACGGTGCAGCTGGTCAATGCCTTCGAAGAGCAAATGGTTGCCCTTTCGGACGAGCAATTGCGCGCCAAGACCGAAGAGTTCAAGGCCCGCATAGCCAAAGGTGAAACCCTCGACAAGCTGCTTCCCGAAGCCTTTGCGGTCGCCCGTGAAGCCGGTAAGCGTGTCATGGGCATGCGCCACTTCGACGTCCAGTTGATCGGCGGCATGACCTTGCACGAAGGCATGATTGCCGAAATGCGTACCGGTGAAGGCAAGACCCTGGTGGCAACCCTGGGTGTTTACCTCAATGCATTGTCCGGCAAGGGCGTGCACGTGGTGACGGTGAACGACTACCTGGCTCGCCGGGACGCCAACTGGATGCGCCCGCTGTATGAATTCCTCGGCCTGACGGTCGGCGTGGTTACGCCGTTCCAGCCGCCGGAAGAGAAGCGCCTGGCCTACGCTGCCGACATTACCTACGGCACCAACAACGAATTCGGTTTCGACTACCTGCGCGACAACATGGCGTTCAGCATGGAAGAAAAATTCCAGCGTGAACTCAATTTTGCCGTGATCGACGAAGTCGACTCCATCCTGATCGACGAAGCCCGTACCCCGCTGATCATCTCCGGCCAGGCCGAAGACAGCTCGCGCCTGTACACCGAGATCAACAAGTTGATCCCGCGTCTTGAGCAGCACATCGAGGAAGTGGAAGGCGTGGTGACCAAAGAAGGTCACTACACCATTGATGAGAAGACCCGTCAGGTCGAACTCAACGAAGCCGGTCACCAGTTTGTCGAAGAGATGCTGACGCAGATCGGTGAACTGGCGGAAGGCGAAAGCCTGTACTCGGCGCACAACCTGGGCCTGTTGACCCACGTGTACGCCGGCCTGCGCGCTCACAAGCTGTTCCATCGCAACGTTGAATACATCGTGCAAGACGGCCAGGTCGTGCTGGTTGACGAACACACCGGCCGTACCATGCCGGGTCGTCGCCTGTCCGAAGGCCTGCACCAGGCCATCGAAGCCAAGGAAGCGCTGAACATCCAGGCCGAAAGCCAGACGTTGGCGTCCACCACGTTCCAGAACTACTTCCGTCTGTACAACAAGCTGTCCGGCATGACCGGTACCGCCGACACCGAAGCGTTCGAATTCCACCAGATCTATGGCCTGTCGGTGATGGTTATCCCGCCGAACAAGCCGCTGGCGCGTAAAGACTACAACGACCTGGTGTTCCTGACCGCTGACGAAAAATACGCAGCCATCGTCGCCGACATCAAGGAATGCATGACCCACGGGCGTCCGGTGCTGGTGGGTACTGCCACCATCGAAACCTCCGAGCACATGTCCAGCCTGCTCAATAAGGAAGGCATCGAGCACAAGGTTCTGAACGCCAAGTTCCACGAAAAAGAAGCTGAAATCATCGCCCAGGCCGGTCGTCCAGGCGCACTGACCATCGCCACCAACATGGCCGGTCGTGGTACCGACATCCTGTTGGGCGGTAACTGGGAAGTGGAAGTGGCTTCCCTCGACAACCCGACCCCTGAGCAAATCGCCCAGATCAAGGCTGACTGGCAGAAACGCCACCAGGCGGTGTTGGAGTCCGGTGGCCTGCAGGTGATTGCTTCCGAGCGTCACGAGTCGCGCCGTATCGACAACCAGTTGCGTGGTCGTGCCGGCCGTCAGGGTGACGCCGGTTCGAGCCGTTTCTACCTGTCGCTGGAAGACAGCCTGATGCGTATCTTCGCCTCGGACCGGGTGAAGAACTTCATGAAAGCCCTGGGCATGCAGTCCGGTGAAGCGATCGAGCACCGCATGGTGACCAACGCCATCGAGAAGGCTCAGCGCAAGGTTGAAGGCCGCAACTTCGACATTCGCAAGCAACTGCTCGAGTTCGATGACGTCAACAACGAACAGCGTAAAGTGATTTATCACATGCGTAACACGTTGCTGGCCGCCGACAACATTGGTGAGACCATCGCCGACTTCCGTCAGGACGTGCTTAACGCGACGGTCAGCGCACACATTCCGCCACAGTCGCTGCCTGAGCAGTGGGATGTTGCCGGTCTGGAAGCGGCGTTGAAGACTGACTTCGGTGTGGATCTGCCGGTCCAGCAATGGCTGGATGACGACGACCACCTCTACGAAGAGACGCTGCGCGAGAAACTGATGACCGAGCTGTTGCTCGCGTACAACGAGAAAGAAGAGCAAGCGAGTGCCGAAGCACTGCGCACCTTCGAGAAACAAATCGTGCTGCGCGTGCTCGACGATCTGTGGAAAGACCACCTGTCGACCATGGACCATCTGCGTCACGGTATCCACTTGCGTGGTTACGCCCAGAAGAACCCGAAGCAAGAGTACAAGCGCGAGTCGTTCACGCTGTTCTCCGAGCTGCTGGATTCGATCAAGCGCGATTCGATTCGCGTGCTGTCCCACGTTCAGGTGCGTCGCGAAGACCCGATCGAGGAAGAAGCTCGCCTGCGTCAGGAAGCCGAGGCACTGGCCTCGCGCATGCAGTTCCAGCACGACGAAGCGCCGGGCCTGGAAGCGCCTGAAGTATTGGGCGAAGAGGTTGATGTGGCCTTGGCTCAAACGCCGGTTCGCAATGACCAGAAGCTGGGCCGTAACGAACTGTGCTGGTGCGGTTCGGGCAAGAAGTTCAAACACTGCCACGGCGAAATCAACTAAGATTTTTGCCTGACGCCGCTGCACCCCGCGCCGCGACCGGCATCAGCCGTCGCGGCGTTTTGCCATTAATTTCACCGTCGACACGACGGCACAGACATCACCTATTTTAAGGAGCGCATTCATGGCTGTTGGTCTTGGTCCTTTGCCCACATTGCACCCGGTTGCCGGTTTTGAACTCGGTATCGCTTCGGCCGGCATCAAACGCCCAGGGCGTAAGGATGTGGTCGTGATGCGCTGTGCCGAAGGCTCGACCGTCGCCGGTGTGTTTACCCTGAATGCGTTCTGCGCCGCGCCGGTTATCCTGGCCAAGCAACGTGTAGCGGGCTCGATTCGTTATTTGCTGACCAACACCGGTAACGCCAACGCAGGCACCGGTGAGCCAGGCCTGGTCGCCGCCGCGCGCACCTGCGCGAAGCTGGCCCAGCTTGCCGGGGTTGATGCCAGCCAAGTGCTGCCGTACTCCACCGGTGTTATCGGTGAGCCGCTGCCTGTGGAAAAAATCGAAGGCGCACTGCAAGCCGCGCTGGATGACCTGTCTGGGGATAACTGGGCGGCGGCGGCCACCGGCATCATGACCACCGACACATTGCCCAAAGGCGCCAGCCGTCAGTTTGTGCACGACGGCGTGACCGTTACCGTGACCGGCATCAGCAAAGGCGCCGGGATGATTCGCCCGAACATGGCGACCATGCTCGGCTACATCGCCACCGACGCTAAAGTCTCGCGCGACGTGTTGCACAGCCTGATGCTGGATGGGGCCAACAAGTCGTTCAACCGCATCACCATCGATGGCGATACATCGACCAACGACTGCTGCATGCTGATTGCGACCGGTAAAGCCAATTTGCCGGAAATCACCTCCACCAGCGGCCCATTGTTCGCGGCGTTGAAGCAGGCCGTGTTCGAGGTGTGCATGGAAGTGGCCCAGGCCATCGTGCGCGACGGTGAAGGCGCCACCAAGTTCGTCACCGTGGAAGTTAACGGCGGCGGCAATCACCAGGAGTGCCTGGATGTCGGCTACACCGTGGCCCACTCGCCGCTGATCAAGACGGCATTGTTCGCCTCTGACCCGAACTGGGGCCGCATCCTGGCCGCAGTTGGCCGCGCCGGTGTGCCTGACCTGGACGTGAGCAAGATCGACGTGTTCCTCGGTGACGTGTGCATCGCCAGCCGTGGCGCGCGCGCAGAAACCTACACCGAAGCCCAAGGCTCGGCGGTCATGCAGCAGGAAGAAATCACCATCCGCATCGAACTCGGTCGCGGTGAGTGCAGCGAAACCATCTGGACCACCGACCTGTCCCACGAGTACGTGAAGATCAATGCGGAATACCGTACCTGATAGCCAAGAGGATACGCGCGGTGAAACGAGTGCATGTAGCAGCAGCGGTGATCCGCGGTGTCGACGGCAGGATTCTGCTGGCCCGCCGCGCCGACACTCAGCATCAAGGCGGCCTCTGGGAATTCCCCGGTGGCAAGGTGGAGGCCGATGAGTCGGTCGCCACTGCGCTGTCGCGCGAATTGCAGGAGGAGCTGGGCATCCAGGTCACCACGGCGCGACCGCTGATCAAGGTGCAGCATGATTACCCGGACAAGCAGGTATTGCTGGATGTCTGGGAAGTCTCGGCGTTTACCGGCGAGCCGCATGGCGCCGAGGGGCAGCCGTTGGAATGGGTTGCGCCGCGTGATCTGCCGTATTACGAGTTTCCTGCTGCGAATGCGCCGATCGTCTCTGCCGCACGTTTGCCGGCCGAGTACCTGATCACCCCGGGCGAGCTGGAAACGCCGACGCTGTTGCGCGGTATTCGCCAAGCCATTGCCGGTGGCATCAAGCTGGTTCAACTGCGCGCGCCAAACGGTTACGACCCCAAATACCGTGATTTGGCGGTGGATGCTGTGGGCTTGTGTGCCGGCAAGGCGCAGTTGATGCTCAAAGGCCCGTTTGAATGGCTGGGGGATTTCCCGGCGGCCGGCTGGCACATGACCTCGGCGCAGTTGCGTAAATACGCGAGCAAGGGACGCCCGCTGCCTAAAGATCGCTGGCTGGCGGCGTCGTGTCATAACGCTGAAGAGCTGGCGCTGGCAGAAATGATGGACGTGGATTTTGTTACGTTGTCGCCGGTGCAGCCGACGCAAACGCATCCTGATGCTCAGCCGTTGGGGTGGGAGCAGGCGGCGCGGTTGATCAGTGGGTTCAGCAAGCCGGTGTTTTTGTTGGGCGGGGTTGGGCCTGCGCAGCGGGAGCAGGCTTGGGAAGTCGGGGCTCAGGGGGTTGCCGGGATTCGGGCGTTTTGGCCGGAAGTTTGAGTTTGTTTTGACTGGCCTCATCGGGAGCAAGCCCCCTCCCACAGTTGATAGAGCTCCACCTCTGGAATGCAGTTAACTGTGGGAGGGGCGGTGCGACGATTCGGCTTGCTCCCGATGAGGCCTTTGCAAGCACTACATAATCATCAGTGTGGCTTCGCCGCCGCCTGCCACAAAACCTCCGCCACCCCTTGGCGCTTGGCAATCACCCTGGCTGCCACAAACAACAAATCCGATAACCGATTGATGTAAGCCAACCCCACCCCCTCCAGCGGCTCAAGCGCATTCAAATGCTGACACCTGCGCTCTGCACTGCGCGCCAGGCTGCGGCACACATGCGCCTGGGCGATCAGCGCCGAGCCACCGGGCAGGATGAAGTTCTCCAGCGGCCCGACTTCCTCGTTCCAGCGATCAATCGCCGCTTCCAGGCGATCAACTTCGGCCGCATTCAACGCCTTGTAAACCGGCATCGCCAGTTCACCGCCCAAGTCGAACAAACGGTGTTGGCAGGGTGTGAGCACCTCGATCACGTCATTCAATTGCGGGTGCTTGCCGCTCTGTTCTTCAAGCCCCGCCAACAGCAAGCCCAACTGGCTGTTCAGCGTGTCGACCTCACCAATCGCCTCCACACGCGGGTGGTCCTTGGGGACGCGACGGCCATCGCCGAGGCCGGTCTCGCCTTGGTCGCCGGTACGTGTGTAGATCTTCGACAGGCGAAAGCCCATGGTCATTGCTCCAGTTGGGTGAGTTCATAGGGTGGCAGTTGGCTGCCGGCCAAGGGCAGGCGCAGGGTGAAGCAGGTGCCTTGGCCGAGGGTGGAGTGCACCTCCATCTGGCCTTTATGGTTGTTGGTGATGATGAAATACGACACCGACAGCCCAAGCCCGGTGCCTTGGCCGATCTCCTTGGTGGTGAAGAACGGCTCGAACGTGCGTTTACGCACGTTTTCGCTCATGCCGATGCCGTTGTCTTCCACCTGGATCTCCGCCCACGGCGGGTTCAGGCGCGTGCGCAAGATGATGCGCCCTGGCTCGCGGTCGTCTTCACGCAGGTGAATGGCCTGGGCGGCGTTTTTCAGCAAGTTGAGCAGCACCTGTTCCAGCTCGTTGGCGGTGCCGGGCACCGGCCCCAGTTGCGGGTCGAACTGACGAATGATCGCCTGGCCCTTGAAGTCGAAGCCGATGGTCAGGTCGAAGTCGTTACCGGCAATTTCGACTGCTTGGTCGATCAGTGCCGGCAAATCGCAGGGCGCCATCCGGCGATTACTGAGTCGGCTGAAGCTGAGCATGTGCGTGACGATTTTCGCTGCCCTTGCGCCGGCTTGCTGAATGCCGTCGAGCAGTTGCGGTACTTCACGGCTTTGCAAATAACGGTTGACCATGTCCAGCGTGACGCCCGCGCGTTCGGCATGCTCCAGGTTCTTCGGCAGGTCAGGCGACAGGCGGCGACGAATGTTCTGCACGTTGTGCAGAATCGCCCCCAGCGGGTTATTGATTTCGTGGGCCATGCCCGCCGCCAGGCCGCCGACGGAAAGCATTTTTTCCGACTGCACCATCATTTCTTCAAGCGACAGGCGCTGGGTGATGTCGTCGATGCGGATCACCACGCCGCGCCCGGCGCCGCCCATCAGCGGGTAAAAGGTCAGGGCGTAATGTTTGGGCTCGTCATCCTTGACCCAGGTGACGCGCTCGATGCGCTCTACGGTGTGCTGCTCAACCGTGGCTTTTAGTTGTGGCAGGTACGGTTTGAGCGGCTGGAATGCGAGGAAGATCGGTTGGTTCAGCGCCTCGTCCAGGCGCGTGCCGGAAAGCGCGCTGGCCTCCTGATTCCACTGGGTCACGTAGAGCTGTTCATCCAGCGCGATCAACGCCGAAGGCATCGAGTCGATGATGCTGTTCAGGTAGTTCTGGAAGCCGGTGAGTTTTTTCTCGATTTTGCTGCGAACCTGCACTTCGAGTTCCAGCTTGCGATTGGTGTGGCGAGTCTCTTCGGCCAAGCCCTGGGCTTGATCGTAGGCGGCCTGTGAATCGTCGCGCGCACGTTTGAGTTGCTGCTCGCGGGCTTCGATGCGTGACAACATGGTGTTGAAAGCTTCGGCCAGGCTGCCGATCTCATCATGGTTGCCACGCCCGGCGCGCAGGGCGTAGTTCTCTTCGCGGGTCACTTGGCGTGACAGCTCTTCCAGTTCGTAGATCGGGCGAGTGATAAGGCGTTTGATTTGCCGGGCGATGATCAGCCAGAGCAGCACGCTGAAAATCAGGATGCCCAGGCTCGCCGTCAGCGTGCCGGTATAAAACGCCATCGGCAGTTCACTGCTGGCCACCAGCAGTAAGTGCCCGGAAGGCTGGCCGGCGCGGGGCAGGGTGATGACCTGGTTGCTGCGAAACTCGGTCAGCCGCCACGCTTCGATATGCCGGTAGGTGTCCGGCAAATGCAGGCGATCGCCGTGCTGCATCTGCGCCAGGCGGGTGCCTTCGCCGTCGTACAGCGCAGCGGCGCGCAGCGGTGAATAGCTGGTCAATTCAGCGAGCAGGGCGTCGGCTTTGGCCGGGGACTCAAGCGCATCGGCGGCGAGGGCCGGGTTTGACACCAGGCGGCCGATGGCCTGCAGCGCCTGAGGCGCCATGCTTTCCTGCGAGATCCAGTAGGCCGCACTGATAAACGTCAGGTTGGCTACCAGCAATACGGTAGTCAGCAGCACCAGCAGGGCGGCCAGCAGTTTCTGCCCTACGGGTAGATTTTCAAGACGCTGGCGCAGTGGCATCAGGGCTTTCCGAGACGATAGACAGGTAGGCAGGGTAGCGCGTGCCTCAGTCGCTGGCCAATCCGCGTTCACGCAAATAGCCCACCAAACGCGCTTGTAGCTGTTGCAGGTGCGGCAGCACCAATTGATGGCGGGCTGCCGCCTGGCATGCATAGCCCAGCAGGTAGCTGATTTCGGTGCGCCGCGCGTTGGTCACGTCCTGATACATCGAGGAATAGTTGCTCGCGGTGGCCTGGATCACCCGTTGCACTTCGCTGTGCAACGCTTGCGCGGCCGCGGGCTGGCCGCAGCATTCGAGCAGTTCGGCCAATTCGGCGCACAGCGTTGCGACTTCGCATTGATGGTCTTGCAGGCCGCCGTTACGGCACTGGTACAGCACGGTCAGTGGGTTGATCGCGCAATTGAGCGCCAGCTTGCGCCACAAGCGCGTCAGAATCTCGGTGCTCCATTCGTGAGGGATGCCGGCGGCGTGCAGGTCGTCCAGCCACAGCGGTGGCGTCGGCTGGCTCACGTCCCCCAGCCAGGTGTAGCCATGCCCGGCGAACACCACGCGCCAATCGCCGTCGCGGAACGCGCCCTCGGTGCTGGAGGCAAAGATGCTGCGCGCCTGCGGCACTTGGGCGGCCACTGCGTCCTGGCTGCCAAGGCCGTTTTGCAGCAGGATCAGCTCAGCATCCGCCGCCAAACGGTGTTGCAGCTGTGCGATAGCGCTTTGTGCGTCGTAGGCTTTGCACGCCACCAGCAGGCGCTGAATCGGCTCAGGGCTGTCGGGCGTTTCGCCGATGACCGGGTAAGTGTGTGCTACGTCGTGTTCGACCAGCGTCAGCCCCTGCCCGGCCTGATAGCTGGCCAGGCGCGCGTGGTCACGCAAAATCAACCTCACCGGCACGCCCGCGCGAGCCAGGCGCGTGGCCCAGAGTGTGCCCAGGCTGCCGGCGCCGAGAATATGCCAGGTGGTCGACATGAGTTTGTGCTCCGTGGGGTCGCTCACAGTGAACGCGGCGAAAGAACCGCTATAATGCCCGGGCATTTTAGCTTGGGCGCGCTCCATCTCTACTGAGCCCGCCCCTTATTTTGGAGAAATGACATGCCTTCGTTCGACGTGGTATCCGAACTGGACAAACACGAAGTCACCAACGCCGTCGAGAACGCCGTCAAAGAGCTGGACCGTCGCTATGACCTGAAAGGCAAGGGCAGCTTCGAGTTCAAGGAAAAGGAGTTGACCGTCAACCTGACCGCTGAAGCCGATTTCCAGCTGGAAGCGATGATCGAGATCCTCAAGCTGTCCCTGGTCAAGCGCAAGATCGACGCACAGTGCCTGGAAATCAAAGACGCGTACGCCTCCGGCAAGCTGATGAAGCAGGAAGCCGTGCTCAAGGAAGGCATCGACAAAGAGCTGGCGAAAAAAATCGTCGCTCACGTCAAGGATGCCAAGTTGAAAGTGCAGGCCGCCATTCAGGGCGAGCAGGTGCGTATCACCGGCAAGAAGCGTGATGACTTGCAGGAAGCGATCGCTGCCCTGCGCGCCAAGACGTTTGACATGCCGCTGCAGTTCAACAACTTCCGCGACTGAGAGCACGCTGCGGAACCTGCAGGCGTTTTTGACGTCCCACGCCCCACAGTTTGTGCCTACACTTGAGCCCTTCGGGGCTCATTTGCGTTTTTAGGCAGTCAATAAAGCCGCACATCCGTGAAACAGGAGAAATATAGATGGATTTGAACGCTGAATTTGATCACCTGATCAAGACCTCACAGTCTTGGATCCCGATGATTATGGAATACGGCAGCCGTGTGTTGCTGGCGGTGGTCACCCTGGCCATCGGCTGGTGGTTGATCAACCGGCTTACGCACCGGGTCGGGCGCTTGTTGGCCATCCGTAACGCCGACCTGGCGCTGCAGCACTTCATCACCAACCTTGCGAACATCGCGTTGAAGATCATGCTGATTGTCAGCGTGGCGTCGATGATCGGCGTGGCCACCACCTCGTTTGTCGCTGCCATCGGTGCGGCGACCCTGGCCATCGGCCTGGCGTTGCAAGGCAGCCTGGCCAACTTCGCCGGCGGCGTGCTGATTCTGTTGTTCCGCCCGTTCCGCATTGGTGACTGGATCGAAGCCCAAGGCACTTCCGGCACGGTCGACAGCATCCAGATCTTTCACACCGTGCTGCGCACTGGCGACAACAAAACCGTGATCGTGCCAAACGGCATCCTGTCCAACGGCATCATCACCAACACCAACCGTCAGCCGACCCGCAAAGTGGTGTTTGACGTGGGTGTCGACTATGAGGCCGACCTGCAAAAAGCCCGTGAAGTGCTGCTTGAGCTGGCAAAAGACGCTCGCGTGCTGGCAGATCCTGCGCCGGTGGCAGTGGTGTCGACCTTGGGCGACAGTTCTATCACTGTGTCGCTGCGGTGCTGGACCAACACGGCGGATTATTGGGATGTGGTGTTTATGCTCAATGAACTGGCACGAGACCGCTTGAAAGGCGCGGGGATTGATATTCCATTTCCGCAGCGGGTTATTCGCGTTATGCAGGAGCCTGCGGCTAAATAACCGGCCTTTAAACAACCAGACGGCAAGGCATCGAACTTGGCCAATAGGTCAGGTTTGATGCTGGCAGCTAATCTCGTTAGTTAGCGTGCTGGTTATTTTTCGGATGAAATAAAACTGCAATAAAAAAGCCGCTCCCTTTTAAACAGGGGAGCGGCTTTTTGTTTAAGGCCGAGGCCTTAAGTCATCGTTGTAATCAAACTGACAATTACAAGATGTTCAGCGGGTATTGCGCGATCAAACGCAGTTCGTCGATGGAAGCCGAACCGTAGTACACGTTGTCAGACGAACGATAGGTCGCTTGACGCAGGCGCAAGCTCAGGTTTTTAGCCGGACCGCTCTGGACCACGTATTTGCCTTCGATGTCACGTTCCCACTCTTTGCCGTTCGACGTGGTGCCAGTGTTGGCGCCGCTGCCGGTTACGTAACGCGTCATGAAGCTCAGGCCAGGAATGCCGAAGGTTGCCATGTTGATGTCGTAACGCGCCTGGAACGACTTCTCGCCTTCGGCGTTAAAGTCGGAACGAGCGATGGAGTTGGCCAGGAATACTGTGCCGCCGCCGTCTACACCGTAGCCGTAGTCACCGTCGCCGCTAACCTTTTGAGCTGCCAGGGTGAAGGTGTGTGCACCCACGGTGTACGCGCCTTGCAAGCTGAATGCACGGTTGTCGAGCTTGGTGGTGCCGTCTTTTTCAGCGCGTTGCAGGCCTGCGCCATCGCTTTTGGTGTCGTAGATGTTGAAGTCTACCGCGACCGATTGGTCATCGCTGAGCGCGTGGGTCCAGTTCACGTTGGCGTAGAGCTTCTTCCAGTAATCTTCTACTTTCGAGTAGTAGAGGCTGGTAGTGAGCTCTGGCGTCCAGGAGTAAACGCCGCCGACGAAGTTGGCGTCTCTCAGGCCGGTGCCGGTGACCGGCTCAGAGCTGGAGATACTGTCTTTGTAGGTGTGGTCCTGGGCGACGATCGACGTGAAGTGACCGGCTTCCAGTTTCAGGCCTTTGATCTCGTTGCTGGTGATCGAGATACCTTGTGGCAGCTCTGGCAGCAAGCGGCTGTCGTCGGAGGCGAATACTGGCGCGGTGGTGTACTGGTCACCTACTTTCAAGACCGTATCAGAGATACGGAACTTGATGGCTGCGCCGCCTTTGGAGTATTCATCCTGAGCACGGCCATCGGAGCCATTCGGGAACAGACCCGTGCCGGTGCGACCCTTGCCGCTGTCGAGTTTGAGGCCGAGCAAACCAATGGCATCAAAACCGACACCGATAGTGCCCTGGGTGTAGCCCGAGCTGAACAGGCCATGGAAGCCAAGGCCGGTTTCTTCGCGGCGGCTTTGGGTGCCGGGCGCGTTATTACGGAAGTCACGGCTGAAGTACAGGGTACGGGTCAGGATGCTGGCCGTACTGTCTTCGATAAAGCCCTTGGAATCATCTTGGGCGGACGCCATTGCGAACTGCGAGGTGCCTGCTGAAACAGCCAGTGCGATCATGCTCCACTTCATCACGCGCATCGTGATTTGCTCCTTTGGTTTTAGGAAGAGTACTGCCGTCCCACCTGTATTTTTATCTGGGCGGCTCTTTCTTTTTTGTGTCAGCGCAAAGTTATATCACGCAGACCCTATTGACGATACTGACTCAACTATCCTTTCAGCTTCTTTACGAAGCTGTCGTAAAATTGCTAATTCCGTGTCGCAAATTCACAGCCCAACGGTAACCGGGCTGACAACTTAAGTGCTGTTTTCATACAGCTTTCGAAGTGTGAAAACTTCCTCTGCAGGCACTTAAACGCTAGTGGTGCTGATCGCGAAGCACCTGCGTCCAAGCGGGTGCCGTTGCCGACGATACGGGTACTAATGCAACAAGCGCGCCCAAACCGGTCAGCGAATGTCATTTTTTCGTGAAAAACGTGACGGCAGTGTAAAAACCGCATAACCACGGGCTTTTACGCCGTTTGGTTTGAGCGACAGGCAGCCGCATTGCACCTGACCAGCGGTACACGCAGCCTGCACCCAGGAAAAACGTTACCGGTTCACACCATTGCCGGGTAATCGCGGGCGCCTTTGAAGCACAGGTGGGTCATTTTGGTGCAACCCGTCGAGGCCCATTCCAGCGTAGCCCAGGTATTCGCCTGCCACTTAAAGGTGCAGGTTTTTTATTCGGCTGCCTCAAGGCACCCGCATTCACCGTGAAGCCTTGAGCATTCGAAGGTATGCTGGGCGCCTGAAATTGACCTGCCGAACGGAGTGCCCGCGTGTTCGCCTTAGATCAACGCCTGCAACAAGACACACTGGCCATTGGCGACTTCCCGCTCTGCCGCCTGTTGCTGTCCAACGATTCCAATTACCCGTGGTTTATCCTGGTGCCGCGCAAAGACGCTATCAGCGAAGTGTTTCAGCTCGATGGCGCAGACCAACAGACGCTGTGGCAAGAAACCACCGCCCTGGCGCAGTGGCTGAACGAAGCGTGGGCTGCCGACAAGATGAACATTGGCGCGTTGGGTAACGTTGTCAGCCAGTTGCACGTGCATGTGATCGTGCGCAAACGCGATGACGCTGCTTGGCCAGCACCGGTTTGGGGCAAACATCCGGCGCAGCCGTATACCGAAGAGCAAGTGGCGGCGATTCGCGCAAGGCTGCGCGCGTTTTTGCCCGCCAACTTCATCTTTACTCAGGACTGAACCATGGATCTGCAAGACCGCGTCACCGACCTGGAAAGCCGCCTGGCGTTTCAGGACGACACCATCGAAACCCTGAATGACATTCTGGTTACCCAGCAGCGTGCGGTTGAACGCCTGCAGTTGCAGATGACCGCGCTGCTCAAGCGCCAGGAAGAAATGGGTGGCCAGTTCGAGTCATCCGAAGAAGAAGCGCCGCCGCCGCATTACTAAGCCGTGCGTGTAAACCGCCGCTGGTTAATCGCCAGGCAATAAAAAAACCGCGACCCAGCAGTGCTGGATCGCGGTTTTTTTTTGCTGCGAACGCTAAGGTCAGCGGCGCGGCAGGGCAGCGATTACGTCTTCGGCTTGCAGGCCTTTATCGCGATTCATCACCGAGAACTCCACGCGCTGGCCTTCCACCAGAACACGATGGCCTTCGCCGCGGATGGCCCGGAAGTGGACGAAAATATCGTCGCCCGAATCGCGGGAGATAAAGCCGAAGCCTTTGGAGGTGTTGAACCACTTGACGGTCCCGGTATCCCGGTTGGTCATATCGTAGCTTTGCGACGCGGCCGCAGGCGACGAGCGGTAGAAGCTGATGGCCAGGTGAAGAGCGATGGCGACCACAGCAATCACCAGGCTGAGCAGGATGGCCGGGTGGCCGCCCACTTCAGGCATAGGTGCGAGGAGGGTGAGGGTTTGAACGACAACGGTCAGCACCAGCAGCGCGCTGACCAGGTTTTGCAGTTGATGACGCGTGCCTTTGTTCCAGTAAGGGATCACCGGTGCCAGCGTCAGGTTAAGAAGGCCGAACAAGGCCAGGTACAGAGCGTCGTGTTGTTCCAGGTAGGGAGGGCTTCCCTGTTGCAAGCTCGGTATAAAGGACAGCAGCAACGCTGCAACGCCCGTTAGCAGGTGGACGATTTTCAACATTTTGATTAACTCACGTTAAGAAGGATCACAAGGAAGAGCTGACTGGCACGGTTCGCTTCTGAACAATGGGAGGCGTTGGGCACGTGCGCGGGTATCAGCCTATGTGACTGCCGCAGAAATAAACGGCAAGCACACGCCGCCTATTTAACAGCAAAGGCTGTGCCTACTCAAATCAAGCATTTCGGGGTGTTGCGACATCGACCGCATTTCTGCGTCAAATACGTGTCCTAGACCGGTGCGTGCTTTTTGCGCGGTATTTTGAGAATCTCTCTAGCCTGTGCACAGGCTTGGCTGTAACCGGCAGTCGCGGTGTAGAGAGCGGCGATTTGCCGCACGCCGCCGCGTGTGTCGGGCTGCACACAGCCTGCACTCTTGCTAGAGTGGTGCCCTTGCTAGAGTGGTGCCGCAACGGATCAATGAATCCTCGTCAATTGAAGGGAAAAAACATGGCAATCGATATCGGTATCAGTGAAGAAGATCGTAAATCCATCGTCGACGGACTTTCACGGCTGCTGTCTGATACCTATGTACTGTATTTGAAGACCCACAACTTCCATTGGAACGTGACTGGCCCGATGTTTCGTACGCTGCACTTGATGTTCGAAGAGCAGTACAACGAACTGGCGCTGGCGGTGGACTCCATTGCCGAACGTATTCGTGCCCTCGGCTTTCCTGCGCCGGGCGCCTATTCGATCTACGCGCGTCTGTCTTCGATCAAGGAAGAAGAGGGCGTGCCCAGCGCCGAAGAGATGATCAAGCAATTGGTCGCAGGCCAGGAAGCAGTGACGCGTACCGCGCGCGGCATTTTCCCGTTGCTCGATAAAGTCAGCGATGAGCCGACTGCCGACCTGCTGACCCAGCGCATGCAGGTTCACGAGAAAACCGCCTGGATGCTGCGTTCGCTGCTCGAAAACCAGTAAACCCCCCGCTCCAAAAAACAGCGAGTGGCGCCTTTGTGGCGCTGCTTGCTTGTTTCCGCGCATTTCCTGGCGTTGTCCTACGACTATCAACTCCGCGTCTTCTGGCTGCCCCTCGCGTCCTGCTGTTTTATAGAGCCACTGTCCAATGGGAGAAACCCATGGGCTGTTGTTTGGCAATGGAGTGTCAGCTGTATGTCGCGCACAGTGGGTAATGGAGTAATGGAAACCTGTGGTTTTCATAAGATAAAGGTCGACCCCTTCACCAAAGGGTTCGATATGGGACTGGCCAAGCCATTGTCCCGGTCGGTCAGGCTCAACGGGTTTTCCACCTGCCTGCGTCTGGAGCAGATCTATTGGAATATCCTCACGGAGATAGCCAGGATCAATGCCTGCACAGTCAGTGCGTTGCTGTCATACGTCGATCGGGAAGTGCATTTGCGTTACGGAGGGGTGAAGAACTTCAGCGGGCTGGTCAGGGTGGTGTGTGTCGTCCACGTATTAAACGGTCGCGTGGCAACCATGAGCCCGGATTAACCCGGCGCTCGCAGCCGGCCCGCGGTTATCGCGGGCCGGTGTTCGGGCAGAAAGCCGGCTGCGCTGTGTCGATTTACCAGATATAATCTCGCGCTTTGCTGCGCAAGCCGGGCTTTATCCACAGGGCGCGCGGCGTAGTTACGATCCGATCGCCGAGACATCTCCATGCCCATGTACGACTATCAATGCGCTTCCTGTGGTCATCAGTTGGAAGCCATTCAGAAGATCAGCGCAGCGCCGCTGGTCGATTGCCCTGCCTGCCAGGCGCCTGAGCTGAAGAAGATGTTGTCCATGCCGGGCTTCCGCCTGAGCGGCAGCGGCTGGTACGAGACCGATTTCAAGACCGGCGCCAAAAAGAATCTGGCGGGCGGCGACAAAGCAGACTGAGTTGAACTCTACGCGCAGGCTCCTGCATTATCCGTCCCCTGCTTAACAGTACGGTGACGAGGCAAGCCTCCATCGAATTTCGAATTACGAGAAGTGAAACCACTACCATGATGCGCAGCCATTATTGCGGCCAACTGAACGAGACCCTGGAAGGTCAGGAAATCACTCTTTGCGGATGGGTTCACCGTCGCCGCGACCACGGCGGGGTGATCTTCCTCGATATCCGTGATCGTGATGGTCTGGCCCAAGTGGTGTTCGACCCGGACCGCGCCGAAAGCTTCGCCGCCGCCGACCGCGTGCGCAGCGAGTATGTCGTTAAAATCACCGGCAAGGTTCGCCTGCGTCCGGCCGGTGCCGTGAACGCGAACATGGCCTCCGGCGGCATCGAAGTACTGGGCTACGAGCTGGAAGTGCTGAACGAATCGGAAACGCCGCCGTTCCCGCTCAACGAATATTCCGACGTTGGCGAAGAAACCCGCCTGCGCTACCGCTTCCTGGATCTGCGTCGCCCGGAAATGGCCGAGAAGCTGCGCCTGCGTTCGCGCATGACCACCAGCATCCGCCGCTTCCTCGACGAGAACGGCTTCCTCGATGTCGAAACGCCGATCCTCACCCGGGCGACCCCGGAAGGCGCGCGTGACTACCTGGTGCCAAGCCGCACGCACGCCGGCAGCTTCTTTGCCCTGCCGCAATCGCCGCAACTGTTCAAGCAACTGCTGATGGTGGCCGGCTTCGACCGTTACTACCAGATCGCCAAGTGCTTCCGTGACGAAGACTTGCGTGCTGACCGCCAGCCTGAATTCACCCAGATCGACATCGAGACCAGCTTCCTCGATGAAAAAGAGATCATGGGCCTGACCGAACAAATGATCCGCAACCTGTTCAAGGAAGTGCTGGACCTTGAGTTCGGCGAATTCCCGCACATGACCTTCGAAGAAGCCATGCGCCGCTACGGTTCCGACAAGCCAGACCTGCGTAACCCGCTGGAACTGGTGGACGTGGCCGACCAACTCAAAGCAGTTGATTTCAAGGTGTTCAGCGGCCCGGCGAACGACCCTAAATGCCGCATCGCCGCCCTGCGCGTGCCTGGCGGCGCGAGCATGCCGCGCAAGCAGATCGACGACTACACCAAGTTCGTTGGCATCTACGGTGCCAAGGGCCTGGCGTACATCAAGGTCAACGAGCGCGCCAACGGTGTTGAAGGTCTGCAATCGCCGATCGTGAAAAACATCCCGCTGGACAACCTGAACGCGATTCTGGACCGCGTGGGTGCGGTTGACGGCGACATCGTGTTCTTCGGCGCCGACAAAGCTAAAATTGTCAGCGAAGCGCTGGGCGCACTGCGCATCAAGCTGGGCCACGACCTCGACCTGCTGACCTGCAAGTGGGCACCGATGTGGGTCGTTGACTTCCCGATGTTCGAAGAGAACGAGGACGGCAGCTTCAGCGCCTTGCACCACCCGTTCACCGCGCCAAAGTGCACGCCTCAGGAGCTTGAAGCCAACCCGGCCGGCGCTCTGTCGCGTGCCTACGACATGGTGTTGAACGGTACCGAGCTGGGTGGCGGTTCGATCCGTATCCACCGCAAAGAGATGCAACAGTCGGTGTTCCGTCTGCTGGGCATCAACGAAGCGGAACAGCAAGAGAAGTTCGGCTTCCTGCTCGACGCCCTCAAATATGGCGCGCCGCCGCACGGTGGCCTGGCGTTCGGTCTCGACCGTCTGGTGATGCTGATGACCGGCGCGCAGTCTATTCGTGAAGTGATTGCCTTCCCGAAAACCCAAAGTGCTGCGGACGTAATGACCCAGGCTCCGGGCGTGGTGGATGCCAAGGCGCTGCGCGAACTGCACATCCGTCTGCGCGAGACACCCAAGGCTGAGTAAGGCTGCTGCGTGAAAGCGCACTGAGGTTTACGCGGTCTAAAAAGGCGCATCTTCGGATGCGCCTTTGCGTTACACGAGGCATATCCCGCCCCGGCGGGATTGATAAGGTTTCTACAGAATTTCGGAGTTGTGTTATGGCTGGCCATTCCAAGTGGGCGAACATCAAGCACCGCAAAGAGCGTCAGGATGCCAAGAAAGGCAAGATTTTCACCAAGTGGATTCGCGAGCTGACCGTCGCTGCTCGCCAAGGCGGCGGTGACCCGGGCTCCAACCCGCGTCTGCGCCTGGCGCTGGACAAGGCGTTGGGCGCGAACATGAGCCGCGACATAATCGACCGCGCCGTGGCCCGTGGTGCCGGCGCTGCCGATACCGACGACATGGTCGAACTCAGCTATGAAGGCTACGGCCCGGGCGGCGTGGCGGTGATGGTCGAGTGCATGACCGACAACCGCAACCGCACTGCAGCTGCGGTGCGCCACGCGTTCAGCAAGTGCGGCGGCAACCTGGGCACCGACGGCTCGGTGGCCTACCTGTTCGAACGCAAGGGGCAAATAGCTTTCGCGCCGGGCGTGGATGAAGATGCGCTGATCGAAGCTGCCATGGAGGCGGACGCCGACGACGTGGTAACCAACGATGACGGTTCTATCGACGTGTTCACCTCGTTCGCGGGTTTTTACGCCGTGCGTAACGCGCTGGAAGCCGCCGGTTTCAAAGGCACTGACGCGGAAATCGTGATGTTGCCGACCACCAGCGCCGAGCTGGACCTGGACGGCGCGCAAAAAGTGCTGAAGATGCTCGACATGCTCGAAGACCTGGATGATGTGCAGAACGTTTATTCGAACGCCGACATCCCGGAAGAAGTTGCTGCACAGCTGGTCTGAAGAATGCTGTAGATCTCTGTGTCAAAAAATGTGTTATCCCCACTCCGCAGGCGTTATGACTTTAATCCTTGGTATCGACCCCGGTTCGCGCATTACCGGTTTTGGCGTGGTGCAACACACCCCGCGCGGCTGCGTTTACGTGGCTTCGGGCTGCATCCGTACCGGCGCGGGCGAGTTGGCCGAGCGCCTGCAAATCGTCTATCGCGGCGTGCGTGAAGTGATCCAGACCTACGGGCCGGTCACCATGGGCATTGAAAAAGTCTTCATGGCCAAAAATGCCGACTCCGCGTTGAAGCTCGGCCAGGCGCGTGGCGCCGCCATTGTGGCCGGTGCCGAAGAAGGCATGGAAATCGCCGAATACACCGCCACCCAGGTCAAGCAAGCCGTGGTCGGCACCGGTGCGGCCAACAAGGAGCAGGTGCAGATGATGGTCATGCACATGCTCAAGCTGACGTCAAAGCCGCAAATCGACGCCTCCGACGCCCTGGCTATCGCCATTTGCCATGCGCACACCCGCTCCAGCTTGCTACCGCACGGCCTGGGCACCGCACGCAGTCGTGGCGGGCGGCTGCGTCTCTGATAGCATCAGCTCAATCGTGTTTCCCGGTCAGCCCTTGAGCTGACCCTCAAGCTTTAAGGATTTGAACCGTGATTGGACGCTTGCGCGGCACCCTGGCTGAGAAACAGCCGCCGTACCTGATTCTGGATGTGAACGGGTTGGGGTATGAGCTGGAAGTGCCCATGACCACCTTGTATCGCCTGCCGTCGGTCGGCGAGCCGCTGACCCTGCACACCCATCTGGTGGTGCGTGAAGACGCGCAATTGCTCTATGGTTTCATTGGCAAACGTGACCGCGACTTTTTTCGTGAGCTGATTCGTCTGAACGGCGTTGGCCCCAAGCTTGCGCTGGCGCTGATGTCGAGCCTGGAAGTGGATGAATTGGTGCGGGCTGTTTCGGCTCAGGACACTTCGGCGTTGACCAAAGTACCGGGTGTCGGCAAAAAAACCGCCGAGCGCTTGCTGGTCGAACTCAAGGACCGTTTCAAGGCGTGGGAAGTCGTGCCGAACATGTTTGCGCTGGTGCCCAACCAGCCGGATATGCCGGCTGCACAGGTCGCCAGCGCCGAAAGCGATGCCGTCAGTGCGTTGATTTCACTTGGCTACAAGCCTGCCGAAGCCAGCAAAGCGGTGTCGGCCATCAAGGACAAGAACCTGAGCAGCGAAGACATGATCCGCCGAGCCTTGAAGGGAATGATTTAAGTGATTGAAGCTGATCGTCTGATCGCGGCCACCGGCCCGCGCGACCGTGAAGAAGTCCAGGACCGCGCCATTCGCCCGCTGAGCCTTGCCGACTACATCGGCCAGCCCACCGTGCGTGAGCAAATGGAGTTGTTTATCCAGGCCGCGCGCGGGCGCAGTGAATCGCTCGACCACACGCTGATCTTCGGCCCGCCGGGCTTGGGTAAAACCACCCTGGCCAACATCATTGCCCAGGAAATGGGGGTGTCGATCAAGTCCACCTCCGGCCCGGTGCTTGAGCGTCCGGGTGACCTGGCAGCGTTGCTGACCAACCTTGAGCCGCACGATGTGCTGTTTATCGACGAGATCCACCGGTTGTCGCCGATCGTCGAAGAAGTGCTGTACCCGGCCATGGAAGACTTTCAGCTCGACATCATGATCGGCGAAGGTCCGGCGGCGCGCTCCATCAAGCTCGACTTGCCGCCCTTCACCCTGGTGGGCGCAACCACGCGTGCGGGCATGCTGACCAACCCGTTGCGCGACCGTTTCGGCATTGTTCAACGTCTTGAGTTCTATAGCACCGCAGACCTTGCGACCATCGTCAGCCGTTCGGCGAGCATTCTCGGCTTGCCGCTGGACCCGGAAGGCGCCTTTGAAATCGCGCGCCGGGCACGCGGTACGCCGCGTATCGCCAACCGGTTGCTGCGCAGGGTGCGCGACTTTGCCGAGGTGCGGGCCAAGGGGCACATCACCAAGGCCGTGGCAGACCTGGCCCTGAACCTGTTGGATGTGGACGAACACGGTTTTGATCACCAGGACCGACGCCTGCTCTTGACCATGATCGAGAAGTTCGACGGCGGCCCGGTGGGCGTGGACAGCCTGGCGGCGGCGATCAGTGAGGAACGCCACACGATTGAGGATGTGTTGGAGCCGTATTTGATCCAGCAGGGCTTCATCATGCGCACGCCAAGGGGCCGAGTGGTGACGCGGCACGCTTACTTGCACTTCGGGTTAAACATTCCGTCACGATTGGGCGAGATGCCCGTGGTAGACGAATTCCTCGATGCAGTGGACGATTAAAAGGTCACGCCAGTCGATTTATCTGAAGTTTGTGCTGTCCTAGTGGCTGGCGGCGTCATTCAGTGATTAGGAATGTTCTGCATGATCACAAGCAGAATGAAAAAACAGTTGCCTCGCCGGATTGGCAACCTGAGGAGTAAGCACTAGAGTATGCGCGCGCAAAACGGGGATCAGTCGTTCGCACATCGCTGTCGCGTTTATTACGAGGACACCGATGCGGGCGGCATTGTGTACTACGTTAACTACCTCAAGTTCATGGAGCGGGCTCGCACCGAGCGGCTACGGGAACTGGGCTTTGCCCAATCCCAGCTTGCGGGGGAGGACCTGTTGTTTGTCGTGCATTCCAGCGAGGCGCGTTACCACTTGCCGGCGCGGCTGGACGATGAGCTGCTGGTCAGCGCAGAAGTAATCGAATTGAACCGTGTCAGCCTGCGCTTTAAACAGCAAGTCAGGCGGGCAACGGATGCAACGCTGCTCTGTGAGGGGCAGTTCCTGGTGGCTTGTGTGCGCACCAATAGTTTGAAACCCCGGGCCATTCCCGAAGCTCTACGTGCGGCCTTCGCCGGCGTAAGCGGCGCGGGTAAACAATCAAAGCAGGAGATTTAGCGTGGAACCTACCGTCGTCGACCATTCCTCCATGTGGAGCCTGGTCAGCAATGCCAGTGTTGTGGTTCAACTGGTGATGCTGATCCTGGTAGCCGCATCGGTTACCTCTTGGGTCATGATTTTTCAGCGCAGTAATTTGCTGCGTGCCGGTCGACGCGCCCTGGAGAGCTTCGAGGAGCGCTTCTGGTCGGGTATCGACCTGTCCAAACTGTACCGTCAGGCCGGCAGCAACCCGGACCCGGATTCGGGTGTGGAGCAAATCTTCCGTGCCGGCTTCAAGGAATTCTCGCGCTTGCGCCAACAACCGGGCGTTGATCCGGAAGCCGTCATGGAAGGCGTGGCCCGTGCCATGCGTGTTGCCATTTCGCGCGAAGAAGAGAAACTCGAGCAGAGCCTGCCGTTCCTCGCCACCGTCGGTTCCGTGAGCCCGTACATCGGCCTGTTCGGTACGGTGTGGGGCATCATGAACTCGTTCCGCGGTCTGGCTCAGGCTCAGCAAGCGACCCTGGCCACTGTGGCCCCGGGTATTGCCGAAGCCCTGATCGCTACCGCAATCGGTCTGTTTGCCGCTATCCCCGCAGTAATTGCCTACAACCGTTTTGCCGCACGTGGCGAAACCTTGATCAGCCGTTACTACACCTTCGCCGAAGAATTCCAGGCGATCCTGCACCGTAAAGTGCACACCAGCGAAGAATAAGCAGGTAATTCCCAATGGCTTTAATCGCTCGAGCTCGCAAAAAGCGCAAGCCGGTCGCCGAGATGAACGTAGTGCCTTACATCGACGTGATGCTGGTGCTGCTGGTGATCTTCATGGTGACCGCGCCGATGCTCAATCAGGGCGTGAAAGTTGATCTGCCCAAGGTTTCCAGCGAAGCCTTGCCGCAAGACAACAACACTCAGGTCCTGACCATTTCGATCAAGGCTGACAAGACCTATTACTGGAACCTTGGCAGCGAAGTCGACACTCAGAAACAGCAGGACAAGGCCATGACCTTGCCGCAGATGACCGATGCCGTGACCAAGATCATCCGGTCCGGCAACGAAGGCGGCAAGCACACCCAAGTGTTCATTCGCGGCGACAAAGTGGTCGACTATGGCTCCGTCATGGGCGCCATGGGCGGGCTGCAAAAGGCCGGCGTGGGTAACGTTGGCTTGATTACCGAGGCGCCCTGATGCAGCAACAGCGAGAGCCGTCCGCCTCGGAAAGCTTCTTCTGGCCTAGCGTCTGGGCAATTGCCCTGCACGTCCTGGTATTTGGCATGCTGTTTGTCAGCTTTGCCATGACCCCGGACCTGCCGCCAGCCAAGCCGATCGTGCAGGCGACCCTGTATCAGCTGAAATCGAAAAGTCAGGCCACCACCCAAACCAATCAGAAGATTGCGGGTGAAGCCCAGAAGTCGGCTGCGCGCCAGACTGAAGTCGAGCAGATGGAACAGAAGAAGGTCGAGCAGGAAGCGGTGAAGGCTGCTGCGGAACAAAAGAAAGAAGAGGCGGCTCAAAAGGCCGAGGAATCGAAAAAGGCTGACGAAGCGAAGAAAGCGGACGAGGCGAAAAAGGCTGATGAAGCCAAGAAAGCCGACAAAGCCGCCGAAGCTAAAAAAGCCGAAGAGAAACAATTGGCTGATATAGCCAAGAAGAAATCTGAAGAAGAAGCCAAAAAAGCTGCCGAAGAAGAGGCCAAGAAAAAGGCCGCTGAAGACGCCAAGAAAAAGATAGTCGAAGACGCGAAGAAAAAAGCCGCCGAAGACGCCAAGAAAAAAGCTGAAGCAGACGAGGCGAAGAAGAAAATCGCCGACGACGCGAAGAAGAAAGCTGCCGCCGACGCCACCAAGAAAAAGGCCCAGGAAGCAGCGCGTAAATCCGCCGAAGAGAAAAAGGCTCAGGCCTTGGCAGATTTGCTTTCCGACACGCCGCAGCGTCAGCAAGCCTTGGCCGATGAACGTGGTGATGAAGTCGCGGGCAGTTTTGACGATCTGATTCGGGCACGCGCAGCAGAGGGTTGGACACGTCCACCTTCGGCACGTAAAGGCATGACAGTAGTGCTGCAGATCGGCATGTTGCCGGACGGTACGGTGACTTCGGTCAGCGTGGCCAAGTCCAGTGGTGACGGTTCGTTCGACAGTTCGGCGGTTGCCGCGGTCAAGAACATTGGCCGGTTGACCGAGATGCAGGGAATGAAACCAAGTGACTTCGCTCCCTATCGTTCATTCAAGATGACATTCACACCTGAGGATCTAGCCTTGTGAGAAACCTTCTTCGAGGAATGCTTGTCGTTATTTGCTGTATGGCAGGGATAGCGGCGGCGGATGAAAAGAACATCCTGGTCACCAGCGGTAGCGATCGGGCCACCCCGATCGCCGTAGTACCGTTCGGCTGGCAGGGCGGCAGCGTGCTGCCGGACGACATGGCGCAGATCGTCAGCGACGACCTGCGCAACTCCGGTTACTACGCGCCGATTCCAAAAGGCAACATGATCAGCCAGCCAAACCAGGCCAGCGAAGTTGTGTTCCGTGACTGGAAAGCCGTCGGCGCCCAGTACCTGATGGTCGGCAACATCACGCCGGCCGGCGGTCGCCTGCAAATCCAGTACACGTTGTTCAACGTGGCCACCGAGCAGCAGGTTTTGACCGGCAGCGTATCGGGCACTGCCGAACAACTGCGGGACATGGCGCACTACATCTCGGACCAGTCGTTTGAAAAACTCACCGGTATCAAAGGTGCTTTCTCGACGCGTCTGCTTTATGTAACGGCTGAGCGTTTCTCCGTAGACAACACGCGTTACACCTTGCAGCGTTCGGACTACGACGGTGCGCGGGCAGTGACGTTGCTGCAATCGCGTGAGCCTATCCTGTCGCCGCGTTTTGCGCCGGACGGCAAGCGTATTGCCTACGTGTCGTTTGAACAGCGCCGCCCACGTATCTTCGTGCAGCACATCGACACCGGCCGTCGTGAGCAGATCACCAACTTCGAAGGCCTTAACGGTGCACCTGCCTGGTCGCCGGATGGTTCGCGTTTGGCGTTCGTGCTGTCCAAAGACGGCAACCCGGATATTTACGTGATGAACATGGCTTCGCGCCAGATCAGCCGTGTCACCAGCGGCCCGGGCATCAACACTGAACCGTTCTGGGGCAAGGATGGTTCGACCATCTACTTCACCTCCGACCGCGGCGGCAAGCCACAAATTTATAAAACCAGCGTTGGCGGTGGGGGTGCGGAACGCGTGACCTTTATCGGTAACTACAACGCCAACCCTAAACTTTCGGCTGATGAAAAGACGTTGGTGATGATTCACCGTCAGGATGGTTTCACTAATTTCCGGGTTGCGGCCCAGGATTTGCAGCGTGGAACAGTAAAAATCCTTACAGATACCAACCTTGATGAGTCAGCTACTGTTGCGCCCAACGGCACCATGGTAATCTACGCCACCCGCCAGCAGGGCCGGGGAGTCTTGATGCTCGTGTCCATTAATGGACGCGTAAGGCTCCCGCTTCCTACCGCACAAGGCGAAGTCAGAGAACCGTCCTGGTCCCCTTACCTGAACTGACGCGGCGCTACAAAAAGAAGTACTTAACACACTGGGGTTCATTAGGAGTTTCACGATGGAAATGCTGAAGTTTGGTAAGTTTGCTGCTCTGGCTCTGGCTTTGTCCGTAGCCGTTGGTTGCTCGTCTAAAGGCGGCGACAATGCCGGTGAAGGCGCAGCTGTTGATCCAAACGCTGGTTACGGCGCTAACACTGGTGCGGTTGACGGCTCCCTGAGCGAAGAAGCTGCTCTGCGCGCTATCACCACTTTCTACTTCGAATACGACAGTTCGGACCTGAAACCAGAAGCCATGCGCGCTCTGGACGTTCACGCGAAAGACCTGAAAGCTAACGGCGCTCGCGTTGTTCTGGAAGGTAACACCGACGAACGTGGTACTCGTGAGTACAACATGGCACTGGGCGAGCGTCGTGCGAAAGCCGTTCAGCGCTACCTGGTACTGCAAGGTGTTGCTCCAGGCCAACTGGAACTGGTTTCCTACGGTAAAGAGCGTCCAGTTGCTACTGGCCACGACGAGCAGTCCTGGGCTCAAAACCGTCGCGTCGAACTGCGTAAGTAATTCGTCATGCGAACGTGCCGTCGTGCTCTAACTGTATTGGCTCTCAGCCTCACACCGCTTGCGGTGTGGGCTGCGGTTCCTGTGTCGGATAGCAACTCAGGCTATAACAATAGCGGGAGCAGTTATCCGCCAGCAGGTTATGGCACGAACGGCGCCTATGCTGGGGGGCCGGCTACGGCCGCCCCCTCGGCACAGGGCGAACTGTTCAACCAGCTGCAACGCATGCAGGATCAATTGGCGCAGCAACAAGGCACCATTGAGGTTTTGCAAAACCAGGTGAACCAGCTGAAGCAAGAAGGCCTGGAGCGATACCAGGACCTTGATCGACGCATTGGAGCCGGCGTTACACCTGCCGCAACTCCTGATAATTCTTCTGCCGGTGGCGCGCCAAGTGCCGCTATCGGTGGTGCAGCAGCCGGTGCTGCTGGAGCCGCTACTGCCAGCCAAGCGCCAGCCGCCAGCAGTGAACCGGGTGATCCGGCCAAAGAAAAGCTGTATTACGATGCAGCGTTCGACCTGATCAAAGCCAAGGATTTCGATAAAGCCAGCCAGGCTTTTACCGCATTCCTGCGCAAATACCCAAACAGCCAATACGCGGGCAATGCCCAGTATTGGTTGGGCGAGGTCAACTTGGCCAAGGGTGATTTACAAGGTGCAGGCCAGGCGTTTGCCAAGGTCAGCCAGTTGTACCCCAAACACGCCAAGGTGCCCGATTCGCTGTACAAGCTGGCTGATGTAGAACGCCGCCTGGGTCATACCGACAAGGTCAAAGGCATTCTGCAGCAGGTGGTTGCCCAATATCCGGGTACGTCTGCCGCTCAGTTGGCGCAGCGTGATCTGCAACGCTTGTAAGCGCTGCTTTCACGTTTGGAAGAAACCCGCGCCTGGCGCGGGTTTTTTCGTTAGAATCCACGCCCTTTTATGAAACACGCTTCTTGGGGTCTACGCGTTGGCGGGATTTCTTGAAGTGCCTGACGGAGGCGGACAGCCTGTTTAGCTGTTATGCCCGTGGCGACTATGCAAGACACATTACGCATTACCGAAGTTTTTTACTCGTTGCAGGGTGAAACGCGAACCGCTGGCCTGCCTACCGTATTTGTACGGCTGACGGGCTGCCCGTTGCGTTGCCAGTACTGCGACAGCGCCTACGCTTTCAGCGGCGGCACCGTGCGCAGCCTCGATGACATCCTCGAGCAGGTGGCGGGTTACCGGCCGCGCTACGTCTGTGTGACTGGCGGTGAGCCATTGGCCCAGCCCAATGCCATTCCATTGCTCAAGCGCCTGTGTGACGCCGGTTACGAGGTCTCGCTGGAGACCAGCGGCGCGCTGGACATCTCTGCGGTCGACACGCGTGTGAGCCGAGTCGTCGACCTCAAGACGCCGGGCTCCAAGGAAGCGCACCGCAACCTCTACGAGAACATCGACCTGCTGACGGCCAACGATCAGGTCAAGTTCGTGATCTGTTCGCGCGATGACTATGACTGGGCGGCCTCCAAGCTAATCCAGTATGGCCTGGACCGTCGCGCCGGTGAGGTGCTGTTCTCTCCGAGCCATCACGACCTCAACGCCCGTGACCTGGCGGACTGGGTGGTGGCGGACAACCTGCCGGTACGCCTGCAATTGCAATTGCACAAATACCTGTGGAATGACGAGCCAGGGCGCTGACAGCACTGCCCCAAACGGGCGGAATTACCCAGACAACGCGTTATTTCTGATTTATTTCAAATAAGGTGTTGAATAATCCTTAGAAATCAGTATTATACGCGCCACAACACAGCGGGTCGTTAGCTCAGTTGGTAGAGCAGTTGGCTTTTAACCAATTGGTCGTAGGTTCGAATCCCACACGACCCACCATTTTTGGCGGTTTAGAAAATCCGGAAGGCCCACGCAAGTGAGGATTTCCGGGTTTTTTTTTGCCTGTTATTTACAGCGAAGTGCGTGCAACGCGCGCGAACACAGCACTGAAAATACGCTGCCCATAAAGGCCGACAGCCAAGCCCAGCACAATCAGCCCCACCGACAGCACTTTGCTCACCGGTACGCTTTCGTTGAACACCACGACCGAACCGAGTACGCCGAAGATCGGCACCAGCAACGAGAGCGGTGCAACCGTCGAAACCGGGTAGGTTTTGAGCAGCGAGTTCCAGACCCAGTAGGCGAACAGGGTGTTGGGGTAAACCTGAAACATGATCGACATCACGGAGGTCGCGTCCACCTGATGGATGAATGCGCGATAGCCAGCGCTGCCGTTTACCGCATAGTCGAGGGCAAATAGCGGGATGGGCGCGAACGCGCTGGACCAGACCAAAAACCCAAAGACATCCTTGGTGCTGGCCTTTTTGTTAATGATATTGGCCACGCTCCACGAAGCCGCGCCCACCAGCACCAGCATTACGCCATAGACACTCACTGAACCATCGCTGATCTTGATGATGCACAAGAGCCCGGCGAGCGCGATCAACATGCCCAGCACTTGAAAGCGAGTCAGCGCTTCCTTAAACAACCAACTGCCGAGCAGTATTGTGAAAAATGCGCTGAATTGCAGGACCAGCGAAGCGATGCCTGCCGACAAACCGGCCTTGATGCCCAGATTCACCAGCCCCCACAGGCCGATGCCGAATACCAGCCCGTAGCCGATGATGAAGCGCCACGCTACATCCGGTTTGCGGATGAAAAATATCGCCGGTAACGCACACAGGCTGAAACGGATGCCCGCCAGAATCAACGGATCGACGGTGGCCAGTCCCAGTTTGATCACCGAGAAATTGACGCCCCAGATGGCTGTTATCAGCACAGCCAACACTACGTGCAGTGGTTTCATTGATCAGTTGCCTTGATGGAGAAGGGTGGGGTACGTCGCTGTATAAAGCGACCGTGAGCATGCAGTTAACCTTTCGGGGCGTTATTCAAGCGTGCGCTGCAAATAGGCCCAATACAGCAGCGCGACTGCACTGAACGACGCCCCCACTGTGCAAACCGCCACCCAACCAAAGTGCGCGTACGTATAAGTAGCCGCAATCGCACCGAGCCCGCTGCCCACGGAGTAGAAACACATATAAGCGCCTAACAGCCGGCTCTGAGCGTCGGGCCGTGCGGCAAAAATCAGGCTCTGATTGGTGACATGCACCGCTTGCACGGCAAAGTCCAGCAACACGACGCCCGCGATCATCGCGAGTAATGAGCTTTCGACAAACGCGGTGGGCAGCCAGGATAAGGTCAGCAGCACCAACGCCACGCCGGTGGTTCGGTTGCCTAGCCCTTGGTCGGCGAGTCGCCCGGCCCGTGCTGCGGCTAGCGCACCTGCCACGCCGGCCAGACCGAAAAGCCCGGTCTGGGTAGGTGACAGTGAATGCGGCGGCGCGCTGAGCGGCAGTACCATTGATGTCCACAATATGCTGAACGCAGCAAAGATGAGCAGGGCGAACGTACCCCTGACACGCAACGCGCGCTCAGTCAGAAACAGTTGAAACACTGACCGCAGCAACTGCCAGTAACTGCCTTTAGCGGGCGGTACTGTGGCGGCGGGCAAGGTGCGAAACAGCACCAGCGCCATGCCGATCATCAAAGCCGCCGACATGAAATAAACACCGCGCCAGCCTGCCAGGTCGGCTACCGCCCCCGAGACGGAGCGCGCAAGCAGAATGCCCAGCACGACCCCGCTGGTGATTGTGCCGACCGCTTCGCCGCGCTGTTCGGGGCTCGCCAGGGTGGCGGCATAGGCGACCACCACTTGGACTACTACGGCCATCAGGCCCACCAGCATCATCGCGCCGAGCAGCCTGCCCCAATCCTGAGCCAGCCCTACCGCGCACAACGCCAACGCCGACAGAAGCATTTGCGTAAGCATAAGTTTTTTGCGGTTCAGCAAGTCGCCCAGCGGCACAATGAACAGCAACCCCAGCGCATACCCGGCCTGTGTGGCTGTGACGACGATGCCGATGGTTGCGGGCGAAACTGATAGGCTGGCAGCCATGGACTCTAACAAAGGCTGTGCAAAATAGACGTTTGCTACCGCCATCGCACAGGTCACTGCGAAGAGCAGTGTTTGGTAACGACTGAGCGTGAGGGGCGTAATCGTTACAGAAGATTCGGCGTATCCACCGGCAGCCTTTTCGGGTGCTACCTCCATTTTTACCGGTGCAGGCGACAGGTACGGCATCACTCCATCCTTGATTTTGGTTTCGAAAAGAAACCAGTCGGCTGATTTTTAGCAAATCAGGTTGTTATAGGCAACCACTTTCACCTAACATTTTGATCCTCTTCCGCACCTTGGAAAATTATGGCCAGGCAATACCTGCTCGCGCAAAGCGAGTGCCCGGTAGCTCGAACGCTCGAAGCGATCGGTGACCGATGGGTTTTGATGATTATTCGTGACGCATTCGACGATGTACGCCGGTTCAGTGAGTTCCAAAAACGTCTTGGTCTTGCTAAAAACATTCTTGCGGTGAAGCTCAAATTGCTCGTCGAGCTGGGCGTGTTCGAAATCCAGCCGGCGTCTGATGGCAGCGCTTATAAGGAATATGTGCTGAGCCCCATGGGGCGCGCGGTGTTTCCGATCGTCGTCAGCATGCGTCAGTGGGGACAACAGTTTCTGTTCAACGAAGGCGAGGATTATTCAATTTTGCTCGACAACGAATTGTCGGAGCCGGTTGAAACCATCACTGTGCGGTCCAGAGCGGGCAAAGAGTTGACCCCGGCAGACTGCCATCGGCGGGTCATTACGCGTGACGCCTGACGGCCTGTTTTGAGGGCTGAGTGCGCTCAGGGCATACTTGAAAGCCTTACACCTCACTCACTCTCACGGCGCTCTCAACATGATTTATCTGCTTGCGAAGGTGCTCATGGCCCGCGTGTTCACAACCGGGCGTCGTCGGCTGCTGAAAAAAATTTCTACCCTGGCGCTGCTTTTGAGCGGTGCAAATCTCGCCTGTGGCAGCGCTGGAGCAACGGGTGATGCAGCGCCCACGTCAGGTGTGACGATCCCAGTGATGTCCAAGGTGGTGGCGGGCAATCTTTTTTACTACGTGCGATTGCGGATCGGTGACGGCCCGGAAACCAATGTCATCCTCGACACCGGCTCCATCGGGCTTCGGGCTATTGCTGCGGTAGTACCGCGAAAAACTCAGCCTGGCAGAGCGGTTATTTACAGCTTTGAGAGTGGCAGCGAATTACACGGCCATATTTCAAATGAACGCGTCAATTTGGGTGGGCTTGAACTTGGAACACTTCCCGTCCACGTGGTTGAAACGCTGCGTTGCAACACGCGGGTGCCGGATTGCTCTGTCGCGAAACTGGACCCCTCAGCCCCTTTCGCACAAGGCATTGACGGCCGCAGTGACCCGGCATTTGGCGCCATCATGGGCATACGCCTCTTTACCCGCACTGACCTGTGGGTGCCCAACCCGTTGAAAGCCGCAGGTATTAAACGTTGGATCGTGCAACTGCCACGCTCACCGAGCGAGCCTGGCGCACTGGTGCTTGACCCACCTTTAAGCCAGTTAAACGATTTCACACGGATGAAATTGGATAAAAATGGAACCGTTATGGCGTGTCTGGACAGTCTGGGCGTGCCTCAGAGCCTTTGCTTGCCAACGATTGTAGACAGCGGAGACCCTCATTTTTTTGTTTTTTCGCAGTATGTTGATCAACCTGTACTCGCTGCGGGCACTAAGGTAAGGCTGGCATTTTCCGATTCAGATAGCAGTGATCACACCGTCGTATTCAAGTTTGCCGCTGCAACAAGTCTGCCCAACGAGGCAAAGGAAACAGTGCGCTACGATCCTGCGGTGGTGTCTTTTAGATCAACGCCGGAGGGTGACGAGCCTTTTATTAACTCCGGGTATTTACCCTTCTTAAGCTACTCGATTTTGTTTGATGCGGATAATCAGGTGATAGGGATGCGGGCTCGAACACCCGACAGACCTGTTTCGTCGTGCCAGATTAGGCTTTTGAATCCAATCGATATTCTGTAGCCTTGCGCAGCTTCACCTGAACCGTGCTTGATGAACACAATCACTTCGTCCGGCGGCGCCCGAAAGGCTCCAGAGCCGGTGGTACACTCGACTTTCGCGCAACTGCGCCTGCAGGTCTTGCGAACATGACGCAAATTTCCGAACGCCTTCTGGTTCAAGCCCACCTCGACGCCAAGCAGCCCAAGGCCCTCAGCGCCGATGAAGAGGCGAGCCTGCGTGCCGCCATCGCCGCTGAGCTTGTCGCTCAAGATGCGGTGTTGGTCGCTCACTTCTATTGTGACCCGGTCATTCAGGCCCTGGCCGAAGAAACCGGTGGCTGTGTTTCTGACTCCCTGGAAATGGCGCGCTTCGGCGCTGCGCACCCGGCCAAGACCGTATTGGTTGCCGGCGTGCGTTTCATGGGTGAGACCGCCAAAATCCTCACCCCCGAAAAACGCATCTTGATGCCGACCCTTGAAGCCACCTGCTCGCTGGACCTCGGCTGCCCGGTGGAAGAGTTTTCGGCGTTCTGCGATCAGCATCCCGAGCGCACGGTGGTGGTGTATGCCAACACGTCGGCGGCGGTCAAAGCCCGTGCCGATTGGGTGGTGACCTCCAGTTGCGCACTGGAAATCGTCGAAAGCCTGATGGACAACGGCGAGACCATTATCTGGGGGCCGGACAAGCACCTGGGCACTTACATTCAGCGCCAGACCGGTGCGGATATGTTGCTGTGGGACGGTGCGTGCATCGTTCACGAGGAGTTCAAATCCAAGCAGCTTGAGGACATGAAGGCGCTGTACCCGGACGCGGCGATTCTGGTGCACCCGGAATCGCCGACGGCGGTGATTGAATTGGCGGACGCCGTGGGGTCAACCAGTCAATTGATTGCGGCCGCGCAACGCTTGCCGAACAAGACATTTATTGTGGCGACTGACCGTGGCATTTTTTACAAAATGCAGCAGTTGTGCCCGGATAAGGTGTTTGTCGAAGCACCTACCGCCGGTAACGGCGCGGCTTGCCGTAGTTGCGCGCACTGCCCGTGGATGGCGATGAATACGCTGGAGCGCACGCTGCAATGTTTGCGTGAGGGCAGTAACGAGATTTTCGTGGAGCCGTCGGTGATACCGCAGGCTGTTCGGCCGCTTAAGCGGATGCTCGACTTTACCCAGGCTGCGCGCCTGAAACTGGCGGGTAATGCTTAATCCACTCGTAAGCAGGGTCACCCTGTGGGCGGCCCAGCTGGATCTTTGATGTAGCGCTCTCGCGATGCAGGCACCTCGGACCATCAGGCATACCGGGTTGATGCCATCGCGAGCAAGCCCGCTCCCACAAAAAGCGCGTTTGATCCAACCACTCAGGCCGCCGTGCTCTTGCTTCTGATCTTGATCTAAGGCGCCCCGTTAAACCACGATAGCTTGCGTGCGGGCAACGAGTGGTGGGGCGAGGACCTTTTGGTTACTTCTTCTGCTTCGGAATACGCACCAGTTGTGTGTCGGAATAGATGTCGTGCCAACTGCGTTTCTGCTTGTCGAACAACGACCAGATAAACCCCAGTCCCACACACAACCACGAAGCAATCGACACCACAAACCGCAACAGCGCCTGCCACAAGCTGATCCGCGAGCCGTCGGCGTTTTGTACCCGCACGCCCCACACCTGCATGCCGAGGGTCTGCCCGGAATGGGTCCAGAACTTGGCGAAGAAACCAAACAGCACAAAAAACAGCAGCGTCGACAGCAATGGGTCACCGTCCAGCGCCCCGGATTCGCTGAGGACGCGCATTTTGGCCTCGCCGATAAACGCCATCCACGTAAGCTTGTACACAAATGCCGTGACGATCAGCAGCGCGGTACACAATAGAAAGTCATAGAACATCGCTGCCAAACGACGGCCCAGGCCAACGGCGGGGAACTCGCCCTGGGGGCTCAGCAAGGGTTTGGACATGGCAGGGCTCGCTGGATAAAAAAGCGATTTTACGCGGCAACCCGGTGCAACGCGCATAAAAAAGCCCCTGATGGTGACATCAGGGGCTTTTTGTCGCAGCGAGTATCAGCCCTCTGCTTGTACTTCGTCAGCCTGCATACCTTTCTGGCCTTGCACAGCAATGAATGTCACTTTTTGGCCTTCTTTCAGACTCTTGAAGCCGTTGCCCTGAATAGCGCGGAAATGTACGAACAAATCCGCACCACTTTCCGGCGTGATAAAACCAAAGCCTTTCTCGTCGTTAAACCACTTGACGGTACCACTCAGACGTTCAGCCATTTTCTTATTTCCCTGACGCTAAAATTAATGACAGCCCCTTTCATTTAAGGAGTACTGAGCTGAGTTGCAGGAAAGTAAGAGACGTCGAACGGGTTGTAGCGTCCGTTGGCTACTGCCCAGGTCCAGGTTCAAAGCGACCCATGCAAACACAGTGGGGAAACTCTACGCCAACTAACGGAGAAAAAACAAGCCCTGCCAAAAGGCCATGTTTTGCTGGGCTTCGTGACAGTTTGGCGAATAAAGTAGCGCGCACTTATTCGATAGAGTTGGTCACTTGTTATAGGCAAGTGCTGGGCGTATTGGCTATCGTAAACGCACTACTTTAAGGCGGTTGCGTTACAGTTTAGTGCACGCTGACGCAACCGCGTTACTTATAGGAACAGTCAATCAACCACGGTAGTAGCGTTGCGGCACAAATGGCATTTTACTTACACGTAGAGGTACTTTTTTCCCACGTACTAATGCCGACACTTCGGTATCCAGTGCGATGAAGGCGCTGTCCAGATACCCCATCGCCAACGGGCCGCCCAACGATGGGCCAAAACCACCGCTGCACACGGTGCCGATCACGCTGCCGTGTTGATCGACGATTTCTGCACCTTCACGCACCGGGGTGCGCTCTTGCGGCAACAGGCCGACACGCTTGCGGCTCACACCGGCTTGCTGTTGGGCAAAGATTCGCTCGGCGCCGGGGAAGCCACCGGCGCGCGCGCCATCGGCACGCCGGGCCTTGGAAATCGCCCAGAGCAGGCTGGCTTCAATCGGTGTGGTGTCGGTGTTCATGTCATGGCCGTACAGGCACAGGCCAGCTTCCAGGCGCAGGGAGTCGCGGGCGCCCAGGCCGATCGCTTGTACTTCGGTTTCGGCCAGCAGGCTGCGCGCAAGGCTCTCGGCGTTGGCCGCCGGCACCGAGATTTCAAAGCCGTCCTCACCGGTGTAGCCCGAGCGGCTCACGTAGCACTCCACACCCAGCAGGCGCAGGGTGGCGAACTGCATGAAGGTCATTTTGCTGACCTCAGGCGCCAGGCGCGCCAGTACCTTCACCGCCGCCGGGCCTTGTAACGCGAGCAGGGCGCGCGCCTCAAACAGCGGCTCGATGCTGCAGTGGTCGCCGATATGTTTGCGCAGGTGCGCCAGGTCCTGGTCTTTGCACGCGGCGTTGACCACCAGGAACAGCTCATCGTTACCCAGGTTGGCCACCATCAGGTCGTCAAGAATCCCGCCCTGTTCGTCAGTGAACATGGCGTAGCGCTGCATGCCCACCGGCAGGTCAATGATGTCGACGGGCACCAGGCTTTCCAGCGCTTTGGCGGCGTTCGCGCCGCTGAGGCGGATCTGGCCCATGTGGGACACGTCAAACAACCCGGCGTGTTCACGGGTGTGCAGGTGTTCTTTCATCACGCCCAGCGGGTATTGCACCGGCATGTCGTAGCCGGCGAAGGGCACCATGCGCGCGCCCAGCTCAAGGTGCAGCGCATGCAGTGGAGTTTTCAACAGGGTTTCGGTGGGCATATTCAGCTCCTGAAAAACGTGCCGGCGCGCCGTTGGGCGTCAGCACTCGATAAACAAATGCAAGCGGCAAGCGGCAAGCGGCAAGCGGCAAGCTACAAGCCACAGCCACTCTGCTTTTACTTGCAGCTTGCAGCTTGCAGCTCATACCTGCCTCAAGCGTAGTTTTCGATTGAGGGGCACGCGCAGACGAGGTTGCGGTCGCCAAACACGTTGTCGACGCGGCCAACCGGCGGCCAGTATTTGCCTTCGATCAACGAGGCAACCGGGTACACGGCCTGCTCACGGCTGTACGGGTGGCTCCATTCGCCGACCAGTTCGGCCGCAGTGTGCGGCGCGTTTTTCAGTGGGTTGTCGTCCTTGTCCAGCGTGCCGTTTTCCACTGCGCGAATCTCTTCGCGGATGGCGATCATCGCGTCACAAAAGCGGTCGAGTTCTTCTTTGGATTCGCTTTCGGTCGGCTCGATCATCAAGGTGCCGGCCACCGGGAACGACATGGTCGGCGCGTGGAAACCGAAGTCGATCAAGCGCTTGGCCACGTCATCCACGCTGATGCCGCTGCTGTCTTTCAGCGGGCGCAGGTCGAGGATGCATTCGTGCGCCACCAGGCCGTTGCTGCCGGTGTACAGCACTGGGTAGTGCTCTTCGAGGCGACGCGAAATGTAGTTGGCATTCAGGATCGCCAACTGCGAAGCGCGCTTGAGGCCCGCGCCGCCCATCATGCTGATGTACATCCAGGTGATCGGCAAAATGCTCGCGCTGCCGAATGGCGCCGCGCACACCGCGCCTTCCTTGCGCTGCATGGCCGCGTGGCCCGGCAGGAATGGCGTGAGGTGGGACTTCACGCCAATCGGGCCGACACCCGGGCCGCCACCGCCGTGCGGAATGCAGAAGGTTTTGTGCAGGTTGAGGTGGGACACGTCGCCGCCGAATTTACCCGGCGCACACAGGCCGACCATCGCGTTCATGTTGGCGCCGTCGATGTAGACCTGGCCGCCGTTGTCATGAATCACCGCGCAGATCTCGCGGATGCCTTCTTCGAACACGCCGTGGGTGGACGGGTAGGTGATCATCAGTGCCGCGAGGTGGTCGCGGTGCTCGATGGCTTTGGCGCGCAGGTCTTCGATGTCGACGTTGCCACGCGCATCGCAGGCGGTCACCACCACACGCATACCGGCCATGTTGGCGGTCGCGGGGTTAGTGCCGTGGGCCGACGAGGGGATCAGGCAGATGTCGCGACGCGCATCGCCACGGCTCTGGTGGTACGCACGAATCGCCAGCAGGCCTGCGTATTCGCCCTGGGAACCGGCGTTGGGTTGCAGCGAGATCGCGTCATAACCGGTGGCCGCGCAGAGCATGGCTTCCAGTTCGGAAGTCAGTTGCAGGTAGCCGGCGCTTTGTTCGGCCGGGGCGAACGGGTGCAGTGCACCGAACTCGGCCCACGTCACCGGGATCATCTCGCTGGCGGCGTTGAGCTTCATGGTGCACGAGCCCAGCGGGATCATGGTGCGGTCCAGCGCCAGGTCCTTGTCGGCCAGTTTGCGCAGGTAGCGCATCAATTCGGTTTCGGAGTGATAACGGTTGAACACCGGGTGGCTGAGGATCGGCGATTGGCGCAGCAGTGCGGCAGGCAGGGCGCTGTCGACCTCGGCGGCAAAGTCCGGCAGCGCTTTGCCGTCGGCGAAGATCGACCACAAGGTTTCGATGTCAGCCTGGGTGGTGGTTTCGTCGACCGACAGGCCCAGACGCTCAGCGTCTACCACCCGCAGGTTGATGCGCTGGGCGCGGGCCTGGTCATGCAGGGCGGCGGTGTTGGCGCCCGTGTGGAGGGTCAGGGTGTCGAAAAAGTGTTGCTGCTCAACCTTAAGGCCAAGCGCGGTCAAGCCTTTGGCCAGGATCGCGGTCAGTTGGTGAATGCGTTGGGCGATCTGGGTCAGGCCTTTAGGGCCGTGGTACACGGCGTACATGCTGGCGATGTTGGCCAACAGCACTTGGGCGGTGCAGATGTTGCTGGTGGCTTTCTCGCGACGGATATGTTGCTCGCGGGTCTGCATCGCCAGGCGCAGCGCCGGTTTGCCGAAACGGTCGACCGAAACGCCGACTAGACGCCCCGGCATGTCGCGTTTGAACGCATCCTTGGTCGAGAAGTATGCCGCGTGCGGGCCACCAAAACCCAGCGGCACGCCGAAGCGTTGCGCGCTGCCAATGGCCACGTCGGCGCCGAACTCACCCGGCGGCGTCAGCAAGGTCAGGGCCAGCAGGTCGGCGGCCACGGCTACCAGCGCGTTGGCGGCGTGGAAGCGCTCGGTCAGTTCGCGGTAATCAAACACATCACCGTTGCTGGCCGGGTACTGCAGCAGGGCGCCAAAAAACCCGCTGACCTCGCTCAGTTCACGCTCATCGCCAATCACCACGTCGATGCCCAGCGGCTCGGCACGCGTGCGCAGCACGTCGAGGGTTTGCGGGTGGCTATGGATCGAGGCGAAAAACGCATTGCTGCTTTTGTTTTTGCTCAGGCGCTTGCAGAACGTCATGGCCTCGGCGGCGGCGGTGGCTTCGTCGAGCAAAGAGGCGTTGGCGATCGGCAAGCCGGTGAGGTCGCTGATCAAGGTCTGGAAGTTCAGCAGCGATTCCAGGCGGCCTTGGGAAATCTCGGGTTGGTACGGGGTGTAGGCGGTGTACCAGGCCGGGTTTTCCAGCAGGTTGCGCAGGATCGGCGACGGCGTGTGGCAGTTGTAATAGCCCTGGCCGATGTAGGTCTTGAACAGTTGGTTTTTGCCGGCGATGGCCTTGATTTTGGCCAAGGCGTCGGCTTCGCTCAGGCCGTCTTCCAGGCCGAGCACGCTGGTGCCCTTGATGCTTTCCGGGATCACACTGGCGCTTAACGCTTCCAGCGAATCAAAGCCCAGACGTGCGAGCATGTGTTGCTCGTCTTGCGGGCGCGGGCCGATGTGGCGGGCGATGAATTCGTTGGCGGTGCTGAGATTAATCGTCATGGTGCGCTCCTCAAGCTTCAGCGTTGGCTTTGATCAGGCGGTCGTACGCATCCTGATCCAACAGCTTAGCCACTGCCTCGGCATCGGCGGGTTTAAAGCGGAAGAACCAACCTTCGCCCATCGGGTCTTCGTTGACCAGTTCCGGGCTGCCGTCGAGCGTGTCGTTCACTGCGACCACTTCACCGTCCAATGGCATGTACACGCCGCTGGCGGCTTTAACCGACTCCACCGTGGACGCTTCAGCGCCTTTGGCGTAAGCCTGCAACTCGGGCAGTTGCACGAAAACCACATCACCCAGCGCGTTCTGCGCGAAAGCGGTGATACCCACGGTGACGCTGCCATCGGTCTCGGCGCGCAGCCATTCGTGATCTTCAGTGAAACGCAACTCGCTCATGGAAACTCCTCAAGGCCAGATTTCTCTGGAGGGCGGCATTGGAATAATGAAGAGTGCTTAGCAATATTGCGGCCAACGTTATTAAATCTTTATAAATCAATAAGTTAATAAAATTGGTTATAAACCTATAAATTTTATCTGTAGCGATTTCGATACAGGTCGACGCCTGAAAAAAAGCCTATGTGGATCAAAGCCTTGCATGGCGCGCAAAAAACATGGCTGTAGCGATAGCGTTACGCTGTAGCGCTTTCAGTACAGGTGAGGGTCGCTTTTGATGAACCCGGCGGCCTGGAAGCCGACCTCAGTGGTCGAAGCCGATCAAAAGCGCTTTTTGCGGGAGCGGGCTTGCTCGCGATGGCGGTGTGTCAGATAAGTATCTTTCAACTGACACGCCGCCATCGCGAGCAAGCCCGCTCCCACAGTTGCATCTTTGCGCAGCCGTCAGGGCTTGTTGGGAATGCCGTACTTGCGCAGGCGATGCGCGATGGCAGTGTGGGAGGTTTGCAGGCGGTTGGCCAGTTGGCGGGTCGACGGGTAGCTGGCGTAGAGCTTTTCCAGCAAGTTGCGCTCGAAGTCTTCCACCGCCTGTTCCAGGCTGGCGACTTCGCCGTCGCTTTGGCGCGCCACCGACGTACCGGCAATGTCCAGGTCACCAATGTCGACGATATTGCTTTCGCAGATGGCGGCGGCGCGGAAGATCACGTTCTGTAACTGCCGAACATTGCCCGGCCAGCGGTTGCCCAACAGCGCCGGGTAAGTGCCGGGCGCCAGGCGGCAGACCGGGCGCTGTATCTGCGCGCACGCTTGCTGCATGAAGTAGCGCGCGAGCAGCAGAATGTCCTGGCCGCGTTCACGCAGCGGCGGTACTTCGACGTTGAGCACGTTGAGGCGGTAAAACAAGTCTTCGCGAAACGTGCCCTCGCTGACCATTTTTTCGAGGTCGCGGTGGGTGGCGCTGAGGATGCGCACATTGACCTTCACTTCGCGGTCACCGCCCACGCGGCGGAAGCTGCCGTCATTCAGAAAGCGCAGCAGCTTGGCCTGCAGGTACGGCGACATCTCGCCGATCTCATCGAGAAACACCGTGCCCTGGTTGGCCAGCTCCATCAGCCCCGGTTTGCCGCCGCGCTGGGCACCGGTGAAGGCGCCCGGGGCATAGCCGAACAATTCGCTTTCGGCGAGGTTTTCCGGCAGCGCCGCGCAGTTAAGCGCCAGGAACGGTGCACTGTAGCGCGCGCTGATGGCGTGGCAGGCACGCGCCACCAGTTCTTTGCCGGTGCCGGTTTCGCCCTGGATCAACAGCGGTGCGTCCAGTGCTGCCACCCGTTGCGCCCGCGCCTTGAGGGTGCGAATCACCGGGGATTCACCCAACAGCGCGTCAAACCCTTCGGCATGGTCGTGGTGCAGCGCAGACAGTTGCTCGCCGATGCGGTTGGGTTGGTAAAGGGTGAGCAGCGCGCCAGCATCGGTGATCGGCGTGGCCTCCAGCAAGAACGTATGGCCGTTCACGCTGATCTCGCGCAAGGGCAAGCGAAAACCCTGTTCAAGCAAGGTGTCGAGCAGCGCCGGGTCGTTGAACAGCGCGGCGATGCTTTCTCCGGCCGGTTCGCGCCCATACAAGGCGATCAACGCCGGGTTGGCCAAGAGAATTTTGCCCGCGCTGTCCAGCGCCAGTACCGGGTCGGTCATGGCCGCCAGCAGGGCGTCGAGTTGCAGGTGGCGGCGCTGGCCGGGCAGGATGTCGACCACGGTGACGGCTTGCACACCGTGCACGCTGAACAACGCGTCGCGCAGTTCTTCGAGCACCTCGGCGCTCAGCGTCGGGGCGTCGATATACACGTTGGGCGGCACCATCTCCACCGCATCCAGGTTGAGATTACGCCCACCGAGCAAGGCCAGGACTTCCTGGGTAATGCCGACGCGGTCGATGAAGCTGACGTGGATACGCATGGGGCGGTGTTGATTCTGAAGAGCGGAGGGTGGCAAGTATGCCTTGCAGATGATGCAGATCAAAATGTGGGAGCGGGCAGTGCGACGTTGATCGTTCCCGCGTGGGAACGATCACCGGGGTTATTCCAGGTGTTCCGGTTTGACCGGGTCGCCCGATTTCACATCCAACTGCTGCCGCACGTCCTCAAACATCAAGTCGTACTGCTTGTGCATCGAGCCATTGAGCACGGCCGTCTTCGGCATTCCGTATTTTTGCGCGATGTTCATCGCATGCCGGGCAAAGTCGAACGCCTGGTCCTTGGGTAAAAAGAACGCCTCGTCGAGGTCCTTGCCCTGCACCGAGCCGTGCAGCGTGAACTGCATCCCCTTGCCTTCCTTGGGGTCCTGGCTGACTGCGTAGTCGATGCACAAGTTGTAGCTGTAGTCGTCCTTGTTGAGCGCGTGACGCTCGACGTGCAAGTGACCGGGTTCAAACGTGGCCATAGGCGTTTCTCCTCTGCTTCACAGGTAAGTGATGCCAGCTTTCGCCGTGCTGATGCGTGTGCCGGCGGTGCCCTGAACGATGGCTTCGATGGTTGAGAGTGAACCGATAACCGCAGTTTTGCCAGTCTTGCGGGCGAACTCGCAGGCGGCTTGCACCTTTGGCCCCATGGAGCCTGCGGCGAAACCGAGCTTATCCATTTCGTCGGGGTGGGCCTGGCCGATGGCTTTTTGGGTGGGCGTGCCGTAGTCGATAAAGGCCGCGTCGACGTCAGTGGCGATCACCAGCAAATCGGCATCCAGTTGCTCAGCCAGCAACGCTGAACACAGGTCTTTGTCGATCACCGCTTCGACGCCGCGCAATATGCCGTCTTCGCCGTAGAGGGTTGGAATACCGCCGCCACCGGCGCAAATAACAATCGCGCTTTTTTCCAGTAACCACTTGATCGGGCGAATTTCAAAGATACGTTTCGGCCTGGGGCTTGCCACCACGCGGCGGTACTTGTCGCCGTCGGGGGCGATGGCCCAGCCTTTTTCGGCCGCAAGCTGTTCGGCTTCGGCCTTGCTGTACACCGGGCCGATAGGTTTGCTGGGGTTCTGGAAGGCCGGGTCGTTGGCGTCCACTTCCACTTGGGTCAGCAAGGTCGCAAACGGTACGTCAGCGTCCAGCAGGTTGCCCAGTTCCTGTTCGATGATGTAGCCGATCATGCCTTCGGTTTCAGCGCCCAGCACGTCCAGCGGGTACGGCGAAACCTGGGTGTAGGCCGCCGCCTGCAACGACAGCAGGCCGACTTGCGGGCCATTGCCGTGGGCGATCACCAGTTCGTTACCGGGGTGGATTTTGGCGATCTGTTCGGTGGCGGTACGGATGTTGGCGCGTTGGTTGTCCGCCGTCATCGGTTCACCGCGGCGGAGCAGGGCGTTACCGCCCAGTGCAACGACGATACGCATAATCAAATCCTTCTAGCGTTCAGCCTTGTGAATACGGAACCCGCTGTGGGAGGGGGCTTGCTCGCGATGGCGGCTGTACATTCAACATCTCTGGTGACTGACATACCGTCATCGGGAGCAAGCCCCTTCCCACATGATCGAGTTCCAACCTTGAGCTTTAGATGTCAGCGAGCGCTGCCACCAGAATCGCCTTGATGGTGTGCATGCGGTTTTCCGCTTGCTCGAACGCGATATTGGCGGGCGACTCAAACACCTCTTCCGTCACTTCCACGCCGTTCGCCAGGTTCGGATAACGCGCCGCGATGTCCTTGCCCACCTTGGTGTCGCTGTTATGGAACGCCGGCAAGCAATGCATGAATTTCACCCGTGGGTTGCCCGAGGCTTTCATCATCCTGGCGTTGACTTGGTACGGCAGCAGTTGCTCGATGCGCTCATCCCACGCTTCCACCGGCTCGCCCATCGATACCCAGATGTCGGTGTGGATGAAGTCCACGCCGTTCACCGCCTCCACCGGGTCTTCGGTGATGGTGATGCGCGCGCCGCTTTCTTCGGCGAAGGCCCGGCATTGCTTGATGAAATCTTCGTGCGGCCACAGCGCTTTGGGCGCGCCGATGCGCACGTCCATGCCCAGCTTGGCGCCGATCATCAGCAGCGAATTGCCCATGTTGTAGCGCGCATCGCCGAGGTAGGCGTAGCTGATGTCATGCAGCGGCTTGTCGCTGTGTTCGCGCATGGTCAAGGTGTCGGCGATCATTTGCGTGGGGTGGAACTCGGCGGTCAGGCCGTTGAACACCGGCACGCCGGCGAAGGTGGCCAGCTCTTCGACGATTTCCTGCGCAAAGCCACGGTATTCAATGGCGTCGAACATGCGGCCGAGTACGCGGGCGGTGTCTTTCATGCTTTCTTTGTGGCCAATCTGCGACGACACCGGGTCGATATAGGTGACGTGCGCGCCTTGGTCATGCGCCGCCACTTCGAACGCACACCGGGTGCGGGTCGAGGTTTTTTCGAAGATCAGCGCGATGTTTTTGCCCTGCAAGTGCGGCCGCTCGGTGCCGGTGTATTTGGCGCGTTTGAGGTCACGGGACAAGTCCAGCAAGTAGTGCAGCTCGCGCGTGGTGTGGTGCATCAGCGAGAGCAGGCTGCGGTTGCGCATGTTGAACGCCATGATGGGTCTCCTTAATAGTCGATGGGGTCGCGGATGATCGGGCAGGTCATGCAGTGGCCGCCGCCACGGCCACGGCCGAGTTCACCGGCGCTGATGGTGATGACTTCCACCCCGGCCTTGCGCAACAGGGTGTTGGTGTACGTGTTGCGGTCGTAACCGATCACCACGCCAGGCTCGACGGCCACCACATTGTTGCCGTCATCCCATTGCTCACGTTCGGCGGCGAAGCTGTTGCCGCCGGTCTCGACCACGCGCAGGGCGTTCAGCTTGAGCGCGCTGGCGACCACGTCGAGGAAGCTTGCTTCTTCACGGCGCACGTCAATGCCGCCGGGCTTGCTCTCATCAGGGCGCAGGCTGAACGCGACGATCTGGCTGACCACTTCCGGGAAGACGGTGACGAGGTCGCGGTCGCAGAAACTGAACACCGTGTCCAGGTGCATCGCGGCGCGGGATTTCGGCAGGCCGGCAACGATCACACGCTCGACGGCGTTGTGTTTGAACAGGTTCAGCGCCAGTTGGCCGATGGCTTGGCGCGACGAGCGCTCGCCCATGCCGATCAACACCACGCCGTTGCCGATCGGCATTACATCACCGCCTTCCAGCGTGGCGTTGCCGTGTTGCTGGTCCGGGTCGCCGTACCAGACCTGAAAGTCGGCATTGACGAACTCGGGGTGGAATTTATAAATGGCGCTGGCCAGCAAGGTTTCCTGGCGTCGCGCTGGCCAGTGCATCGGGTTGAGTGTCACGCCGCCGTAGATCCAGCAGGTGGTGTCGCGGGTAAATTGAGTGTTCGGCAGCGGCGGCAGGATGAAGCTTGAGTGGCCAAGAAAATCGCGGAACATCTCGATCGTCTTGCCGCCGAAACTGTCCGGCAAGTCGTCAGCCGAGACGCCGCCGATCAGGTATTCAGCGACCTTGCGCGGCTCCAGGCTGCGCAGCCAAGAACCCACTTCGTTGACCAGGCCAAGGCCGACCTGGTTGGCGGTGATCTTGCGCGCCAGTAACCAATCGAGGGCTTCGGGGATGGCGACGATGTCGGTCAGCAGGTTGTGCATTTCCAGCACATCAATGTCGCGCTCGCGCATTTTGGTCACGAAGTCGAAATGGTCGCGCTTGGCTTGGGCCACCCACAGCACGTCATCGAACAGCAGTTCATCGCAGTTGTTGGGGGTCAGGCGCTGGTGCGCCAAACCTGGGGAGCACACCATGACTTTACGCAGTTTGCCGGCTTCGGAATGTACGCCGTACTTGACTTTTTCGGTGGTCATTACAGATCCTCCAGTGGGAACACTTACAACGTCAGGAAGCCGGCGTAGAGCCCATAAGCCGCCACCAGGGCGCCGATGACGACTGCGCCGAAAATCAGCTTCTCCAGCGTGGTGAAAATCGGTTTGCCCAGTTCACGCTTGGCCATTGCGAACAGAATCGCGCCGGGGGCGTAGAGCAGGGCGGACAACAGCAGGTACTTGGTGCCGCCGGCGTAGAGCAGCCAGATCGCGTAGATCAGCGCAATGGCGCCAATGCACAGGTCTTTCGCACGTTCGCGTGCGGCGTTTTCGTAGGTCTCGCCGCGCACCGCCAGCAGCAGGGCATAGGCGGCCGACCACAGGTACGGGACCAAAATCATCGACGTGGCGAGGTAGATCAGCGACAGGTAAGTGCTCGCGGAAAACAGCGTGATCAGCAGAAAAACCTGCACCATCGCATTGGTCAGCCAGAGGGCGTTGACCGGTACGTGGTTGGCGTTTTCCTTGCGCAAAAACGCCGGCATGGTGTGGTCCTTGGCAGCGGCGAACATGATCTCCGCACACAGCAACACCCACGACAGCAGGGCGCCCAGCAGTGAGATGATCAAACCTACGCTGATCAGCAGCGCGCCCCAGTGACCGACCACATGCTCGAGCACGGCGGCCATCGACGGGTTCTGCAACTTGGCCAATTCCGGCTGGGTCATGATCCCGAGGGACAGCACATTCACCAGCATCAAAAACAGCAGCACAGTGATAAAGCCGATCACGGTGGCCTTGCCGACATCGGAGCGTTTTTCCGCCCGCGACGAGAAGATGCTCGCGCCTTCGATGCCGATGAACACGAACACGGTGACCAGCATCATGTTGCGCACCTGGTTCATCACACTGCCCAGGTCCGGGTTTTTTACGCCCCAAATATCTGCGGTGAAAATCTCCAGCTTGAACGCAAACACGGCGATCAACACGAACAGCACCAGCGGCACCACTTTGGCGATGGTGGTGACCAGGTTAATAAACGCGGCTTCCTTGATTCCGCGCAGCACCAAAAAGTGCACGGCCCACAGCAGCACCGACGCGCCGATCACCGCCGCAGGTGTATTCCCCGCGCCAAAAATCGGGAAGAAGTAACCGAGGGTGCTGAACAACAGGACGAAGTAGCCGACGTTGCCCAACCAGGCACTGATCCAGTAACCCCACGCCGACGAGAAACCCATGTAGTCGCCGAAACCGGCCTTGGCGTAGGCGTACACACCGCCATCGAGCGTGGGCTTGCGATTGGCCAGGGTCTGGAACACGAACGCGAGGGTCAGCATGCCGATGGCGGTAATCACCCAACCGATCAACACCGCGCCGACATCGGCGCTGGCGGCCATGTTTTGCGGCAGTGAGAAGATCCCGCCCCCAATCATTGAGCCCACGACCAGTGCAACCAGTGCACCGAGTCGAAGTTTTCCGGGAGATTCAGACATTGCGTGCCTCCAATGCAGGAGAAGAGAGGCCACAGAGTAATTGGATGTGCCGGGTAAGCAGCTGACTCAGATCACGGCATTGGCGTATTTAATTGTGATTGTCAGGGCCGTTTCGCGAGCAAGCCCGCACACAGTTAACGCAGCTCATACCTCAAAATGTGGGGAGCGGGCTTGCTCGCGAAGGCGATTTTCAGTTCACCACTGTGGCCGGTGTGACCCCAACTCCGCCGCCGGTAAATCCCACTGCAACGGTGTGCCGCTGATGCTCACCGGCGCGAGCAGCCGATGGGCTTGGCCCCAGGGTGTTTGCTCAACGACCACACCTTGATCGGTGGAGTCTTCCGCGCGCAACGCCGGTTGCTCCGGCACCGGCCCGGCGTCCATCAACAGCTTCGCCGTACGCGCCAATGACAACTGCGCCGAACCGCCGCGCCCGGTTTTCAAGCGCTGTGTTAAAGCCTGAAGCGCACTGGCCGCCATCAAATACCCGGTCGCGTGATCCAGCGCCTGCACCGGCAGTGGCTGCGGTTTATCCGCGTGTTGGCAGGCCATGCCCGCGTCGGCAATCCCGCTGCTCATCTGCACCAAACTGTCGAACCCGCGACGATTGCGCCACGGCCCGCTCCAGCCGTAGGCATTAAGGCTAACGTCAATCAGACCGGGCGCGAGCAGTTGCAGCGCGTCGGCGGTGTAGCCCAACTGCTCCAAGGCGTCGGCGCGGTAACCGTGGAACAGAATGTCGGCGTCTTTAAGCAGGGTTTCAAAAATCTGCCGCCCTTCGATGCTTTTCAGGTCGAGCCGCGCGCAGCGTTTACCCAGCGTCATTTCCGGCACTACGCCCGGCTCGTTCCAGGTGGGCGAGTCGACGCGCAGTACGTCTGCACCCAAGCCTGCGAGGAATCGACTGGCCACGGGGCCGGCCAATACGCGGGTCAAGTCCAGCACTTTGGTGCCCGCCAGCGGGCGCGCGACTGAACCGAGCCAGGGTTTATCGGCGGTGGTTTCAAACGTCTGGCGCTGCACCAGGGCTTGCGCGTTCACCGCCAACCCTTGCGGATGGTTTTGCCAGGCCCGCCACGAACGCATCTGCGCCGCACAGCCGCCTGCATCAACTATTGCCTGCTCCAGTTCAGCGGCGTTCCAGCTCGCGACGTGCTTGGCCATGTCGGCGCGAGTATTGACCTTGCCCAGTACCCGTTCAGCGGCGGCCCGGTGATGGGGCGCATTGGTGTGCAAACGAATCCAACCGTCGGCGCTGGCGTAGTCGCCGGCCACCTCGTCCCACAGCGGCGGCACTTGCCAACCCACGGGGCGAATCGAGGACGAAAACCAGAAGGAGGCGAGGCGTCGGTCGACCGTGATGTTGGGCAAGCGGCCGGTCATCTCCAGTACAAGCTGGGCGACAGCCTGGCCTGCGGCACCGAGGCTGGCGCTGGCGAGTTCGGTCACGGCGAAGGTCGAGGGCAGGGCGCCGGCCTCGGTAAAGGCCAGCGCGGTGTGCGGCAGATCGAGTGCGGCTTGGATGGGGGTCAGCAGGTCAGTCATCAAAGGCCCTCCGTGAGAGAAGGCTAACTATAGAAGATCATCCGGCCGGTGTGGCAACCCCAGGCGTTAACGGCAAGTCGATGCTGGCGATAAAGCCGCCGTCAGGGTGATTCGCCAGGATCAGGCTGCCGCCATGCCGTTCCGCCGCGCGTCGGGCGATGGCCAAGCCCAGCCCGTGGCCTTGGGCCGCTTGGCCGGGGGCGCGATAAAACGGTTCGCCCAGTTGGCTCAGGTGCTCGGCCTCAACGCCCGGGCCATGGTCGCGCACGCGGATCAAAATACGTTCGCCGAGGCGTTGGGCCTGCAGTTCGATCGGTTGGCCGAGCGGGTTGAAGCGCTGGGCGTTGCGCAACAGGTTATCCACTGCGCGCTCAATCATCGTCGGCCAGCCCTTGAGGTGCAGGTCGTTGTCGGCGGTCAGTTGCACCACTTGGTCCGGCGCGCCGAGTTGGGCGTCTTTTTGCAGGGTCTTGAGCAGCGGGTTGAGGTCGACGTCCTCGGCGCTGGCGTTGTCGGCATCGACGCGCGCCAGCACCAGAATCTCGCTGATCAGCGCTTCCAGGCGGTCGCATTCACGCGTCAGGCGGGGCCAGAGCTTTTCGCGTTCTTCGGCGCTCGCGCGTTCGGCCAGGGCCAGGGCGATGCGCAAGCGGGCCAGCGGCGAGCGCAGTTCGTGGGACACGTCGCGCAGCAACTGGCGCTGGCTGCCGATCAGGCTTTGCAGGCGCGCGCCCATGCGGTTGAAGTCGGTGGCCAATACGCCAAATTCATCACGCCGGTTGGCCAGTCGCGCCAGGCTGTTCTGCTGGTAGGTGGCTTGGCCGAGGTCATGCACTGCACCGCGCAAGCGGCTGAGTGGGCGGGTGATGGACAGCGTCACCAGCAAACTGAACAGCGTCAGCACCACCAGCGCAATCGCCAGCGCACTTAATGGCCACGTCAGGCTGCTACGGTGCCATTCGTCGAGTTCCGGGTGCGGGATGCGGTAGATCAGCAAGTAGGTGTCGCCGGTTTTTTCGCTGGTGTACTCGGCGGTCAGGCGGCGCCAGGGCAGGTGGCCATCCTTGTTGTCACTTTGCCGGGCCTCAAGCGCGGCGGCGCGTCGCGGGAAGGTGCCGCGCACCACCGGCTCGCCACTTTCATTCAGCACTTGCACGTCGATGTGGTACTGGCGTTTGCGTTGTTGCAGCAAATCCTGAGCGGCGTCCTCGCCTTGGGCTTCGTAGAGCTGGGTCCACTCTTGCGCCAAATTATTGAGGCCGGGGTGACGGCTGAGAATCCAGGCATCTTGGTTGAGCATGTGACCAAGCAGAATCGACAACCCGGCAACCAAGGCGATGGCCAGCCAGAAACTGGCCAGGATGCGCCAGAACAATGAACGCACAGGAAACCCTCAAACAGGAAAAGCCCAGCGGCGAGGGCCACTGGGCTGGGGAGGTGACGCGCTTACATTATTGCGCTTTTTGCGGCTGTTGCGCTTTCCAGGCCTGGAATTCCTTCCACTCGGCGCGGCGCTCGGCTTGCTTTTTGACGATTTCGTCGAATTTCTTCTGTTGATCGGGTTTCAGCACGGCACGGATGTCGGCTTGGGTTTTCTGTTTGCCGGCAGCCATTTCGTCCTGCATGGCTTTCTGGTCAGCGGCCGGGAGTTTGTCCAGATACTTTTTGACCAGGTCTTTGCGAGCGTGCCATTGGTCGCCCATCAGCTTGCCGATTTGCTCGCGCTGTTCCTTGCTCAGGTCCAACTGGGCGAACGGGCCACCTTTGCCACGCGGGCCGTGTTCACCGTCGTGGCCCGGGCCGCCCATCATGTGGCCTTCAGGACCGCCCATCGGGCCTGGGCCAGGGCCTGGGCCTTCCGGCATTGCAGCCATGGCGACGGTGGGCAGGGCGGCGGCGAACATCAAAGCGATCAGGGTCTTGCGCATGGTGATTCTCCAGTGTCTATTCCGGTGAGTCCGGATGTGAGTAGATTACGGAGATCAAGGTCAGCGGCGGTCAGGTGAGGGTAAAGGTTTGGTAAGGGGCATCAAGTTGGAAGCTGCAAGTTTTAAGCTGCAAGCTGCAAGACAAGAGCGACGATCAATGCGCCTTTGATCGTGCTTTTTCTTGCAGCCTGCAGCTTGCAGCTTTTTCTTGCAGCTTGCAGCCTGTGCTGTTTCTTGCAGCTTCTTCAGAGGCTGTAGTAGTACCCACGGCTGCGCAGCGCCACAATCCGTGGCCGGCCATCCGCGTGCGGGCCGATCTTTTTTCGCAGGTTGCTGACGTGCATGTCCAAACTGCGGTCATACAGCGTCAACTTGCGCCCCAAGGCAATCTGCGCCAGCTCCTGCTTGTCCAGCGGTTCACCCGGTTGGCGCAACAAGGCTTCCAGCAAACGGCTCTCGGACACCGTGAGCACGAACTCCTGTTGATTAATGCTGACCACCCCGCGCACCGGGCTGAAGCACAGGTCACCCAACTCAAGCTGCGTCGATACAGCCGCCGGGTGGCTGCGGCGCAGTACGGCGCGCAAGCGGGCGGTAAGCTCGCGTGGGTCGCAAGGCTTGGCCAGATAATCATCGGCTCCCAGTTCCAGCCCGAGGATACGGTCCAGCGGCTCGCCCCGGGCCGAGAGCATCAGCACCGGCAATTCCGGGTGGTCGTTGCGCAATTGCTTGAGCAGCTCCAGGCCGCTGCCGTCCGGCAACATCACGTCGAGTACTACCGCCGCCGGGGCGCTATCACTCAAGGCTTTGCGGGCGCTCAAACCATCGTGGCAGGCACGCACCTGGAAACCTTCCTGGCTTAGCCAACTGGTCAGAAGCTCGCACAGCTCCTGGTCATCATCTATCAGTAACAGCTCGCTCATGACTTACTCAATTTAGCCATTGTCGACGGCGACGGTGCCCACCGCTGGCGAAAACCCCGCACAGCAAGGCGATCAGTGCAACGGCTGCGCCGGTGACAAACCACTGCTGTTGCTCGGTTAGCCACTGGTTCAAGGCGCCGCCTTGTGCTTCTTTGAGTTGCTGCACCAGGCGTTGGTTCTCTTGGCGCAAGCGACTCAGCTGCGCACTTTCGCGCGCGGCGTCTGCGGTGTGCAGTTGTTTGCTCAGCTCTTCACGCAGCCGTTCGCTTTCTTTCAAACGCTGCTGCAACTCGGTGACCTGGCTGCCGCTGTTTGAGGTTTCTTCAGCGTGGGCGGTAGCCCCGATCATTAACACTGCCAACAGACACAACTGACGTAAGCGCATCGGAACTCCTGATTCCACACGAATATTCAGCAGGTTGTCGGCAGATTACCGGGAATATTGAGCCATCAGGCGCTTGCCGGGCGTCACCCTCAAGGCAGGACTTGTTTGAACGGCTTGATCACGACCTCCGCGTAAACGCCCGCCGTTACGTAAGGGTCAGCGTTAGCCCATGCTTGGGCATCGGCCAGGGACGCGAACTCGGCGACGATCAGGCTACCGGTGAAACCGGCGTCGCCTGGGTCATTGCTGTCGACTGCCGGGTGTGGCCCGGCCAGCACGATGCGGCCTTCGGCCTGCAGTTGTTTCAGGCGTTCGACGTGGGCAGGGCGCACGCTCAGGCGTTTTTCCAGCGAGTGGGCAACGTCGGTAGCAATGATTGCGTAGAGCATGTCAGTCCTCGGTCTTCGGCGTAGTGGGGTCGGTGTCATGCAGGTGGCGCGACAGGTAAATGCCCTGGCCGACCAGGAACAACACGGTCATGCCCAGGCTGCCGAACACCTTGAAGTCGACCCAATAGTTCTGGAAGGTAAAGGCCACAAACAGGTTAGCGGCGCCGCAGAACAGGAAAAACACCACCCAGGCCACGTTCAAGCGTACCCATACCGGCTCCGGCAAGGTTAACGCATGGCCCATGATCCGCTTGATCAGCAGGCGATCACCGATGAAATGGCTGCCGATAAAGGCCAGCGCGAACAGCCAGTTGACCACCGGGGCTTTCCATTTAAGGAAGGTTTCGCTGTGGAACGCCAGGGTCAGGCTGCCGAAGACGAGGCAGGCGATCAGGGTCAGCCATTGGCTTTTTTCGAGTTTGCGCTGGGAAATGAAGATGGCGCCGTAGACCACGACAGAGCTGATGATCAGCACCGCGGTGGCGCTGTAGATGCCTCCGAATGTCAGCTCATGGCCGGCGACATCGATGACCCTTGGGTCGAGTTTGTAAACGATGAAAAACAGCAACAGCGGGATGAAGTCGATGAATTGTTTCACAGTAAGAGCCAGAAGCTGGATGTGGCGGCATAATAACAAACATCCTTGGTAGCGAAAGCGCCAGCTGACTTGAGGTTACACACTTCCGTGAATGTTGATTTGCACTGCCACAGCACGGCCTCCGACGGCGCCCTCGCGCCCGCGGTACTGGTTGCGCGTGCGTTTGAAAAAGGCGTGCGAGTCCTCGCGTTGACCGACCACGACACGCTCGAAGGCCTCGATGAAGCCCGTGCGACGGCGCATGGCTTGGGCATGCAGCTGGTCAACGGCGTGGAATTGTCCTGCACTTGGGGCGGCGCCACCATTCATGTGCTCGGTTACGGGTTTGATCAAAAAGCCCCGCCATTGGTCGAGGCTATCGCCCAATTGCACGATGGCCGCTGGCTGCGGTCCGAAGAAATAAGCCGCAAACTCGGCCTTAAAGGCATGCCCAATGCCCTCGAAGGCGCTCGCGCCGTCCAGCAGGCGCTGGGCGACAGCGGCAATGCACCGGCCCGGCCACACTTCGCCGATTGGATGGTGCGTGAAGGTTTTGTTAAGGACCGCGCCGAAGCGTTTCGCAAATGGCTCGGCGCTGGCAAATTGGGCGACGTCAAACAGCATTGGCCGACCCTGGAAGACACCGTGCAAACCCTGCGCGCCTCCGGGGCCTGGGTCAGCCTGGCGCACCCTTGGCATTACGATTTCACCCGCAGCAAGCGTCGCAAGCTGATTGCCGACTATATTGGAGCGGGCGGGCACGCAATTGAAGTGGTCAACGGCCATCAACCCGCCGAACAGGTGGGTAGCCTGGCGATTCTTGCCCGCGAATTTGGTCTGCTGGTCAGCGCCGGCAGTGATTTCCATGGCCCTGGCGGTTGGTCGGAGATTGGCGAATATCGCCAAGTCCCGGAAGACTTGCCGCTTTTGTGGGGGCGATTCAAGCATGACCCCATTATTGCCACCGTCTGAACAGGTAGAACACGTGAGTCAATTCTTCCAGATTCATCCGGAAAACCCTCAAGCGCGCCTGATTAAACAGGCGGTGGAGATCATTCGCGCCGGTGGCGTGGTGATCTACCCAACGGACTCGTCCTACGCCATTGGTTGCCAAATCGGCGATAAAAGCGCGGTTGAACGGGTCAGACGCCTGCGTGACCTGGACAAGAATCACAACTTCGCACTGATCTGCAGCGATTTGTCGCAATTGGGGCTGTTCGCCAAAGTCGACACCGGCACGTTCCGCTTGCTCAAGGCGCATACGCCGGGGCCGTACACCTTTATTCTGAACGCTACCCGCGAAGTGCCGCGCCTGTTGCTGCACCCGAAGAAGCGCACCATCGGCCTGCGGGTGCCGGAGCACCCGATTGCGCTGGCCTTGCTGGCTGAGCTGGGTGAGCCGTTGATGAGTGTGTCGTTGATCATGCCCGGCGATACCGAGCCGCTCGAAGACCCGTACGAAATGCGCCAATTGCTGGAAAAACAGGTGGACTTGATCATTGACGGCGGTTTTGGCGGCGGCAAAGCCTCCACCGTGATCAACCTGGCCGACGGTGAGCCGGAGGTGATCCGCGTAGGCTGCGGCGACCCGGCGCCCTTTATGGCAGAGGCCTGAATGTCGGCCGTAGAGACTGTCGACAGCCAGGCAGGCGCCCAGCAAGAGCTGCCGTTTGCCATGGTGTATGGCCAAGCGGTGATGGAAATGCCGCTGGACTTGTACATCCCGCCGGACGCGCTTGAGGTCTTCCTTGAAGCGTTCGAAGGCCCGCTGGACTTGCTGCTGTACCTGATTCGCAAGCAGAACATCAACATCCTCGACATCCCGGTGGCGGAAATCACCCGTCAGTACATGGGCTATGTCGAGTTGATGCAGTCGGTGCGCCTGGAACTGGCCGCCGAATACCTGGTGATGGCTGCCATGCTCGCCGAGATCAAGTCGCGCATGCTGCTGCCGCGCGCAGAATCGATTGAAGCCGAGGAAGACGACCCGCGCGCCGAGCTGATCCGCCGCCTGCAAGAGTACGAACGCTTCAAGGCTGCGGCTGAAGGTATTGACGGCCTGAGCCGCGTCGGTCGCGACGTGGTGGTGCCCAAGCTGGATGCCCCGGAAGCGCGTGCGCGCAAGCTGTTGCCGGATGTAAGCCTGGAAGAATTACTGATGTCGATGGCTGAAGTGCTGCGCCGTGGCGACATGTTCGAAAGCCACCAGGTCAGCCGCGAAGCGCTGTCGACCCGCGAGCGCATGAGCGATGTACTTGAGCGGCTTAAAGGCGGCGGTTTTGTGCCGTTTGTCGAGTTGTTTACCAAAGAAGAAGGGCGCCTGGGCGTGGTGGTGACCTTTATGGCGGTGCTTGAACTGGTCAAGGAGTCCTTGGTCGAGCTGGTCCAGAATGAGCCTTTTGCGGCTATCCACGTGCGGGCGCGAGCCGAATAAAGAGCTGAATCGATGAATTTGACTGAACCCCGCGAACTGGCCCCGTTGCTGGAGGCCTTTCTTCTGGCCTCGGGTAAACCGCAATCTCTGGAGCGCCTGTTCGAACTCTTTGAAGAGGCCGAGCGCCCCGAGCCGCCCGTGTTCAAAAAGGCCCTGGAGATCTTGCGCAAATCCTGCGACGGCCGCGCCTTTGAGCTGCGTGAAGTGGCGTCAGGCTACCGTCTGCAGATCCGTGAGAAGTTTTCGCCGTGGGTCGGCCGCTTGTGGGAAGAGCGCCCTCAGCGCTATTCGCGAGCGATGCTCGAAACCATGGCGCTGATCGCTTATCGCCAGCCGATCACCCGGGGCGAGATCGAAGATGTGCGTGGCGTGGCGGTTAACAGCCACATCGTCAAAACCTTGCTGGAGCGCGAGTGGATTCGCATCGTCGGTTACCGCGACGTGCCCGGCAAGCCGGCGATGTTCGCCACCACCAAAGTGTTCCTCGACCACTTCAACCTGAAAAACCTTGACGACCTGCCGCCGTTGGCCGAACTGCGCGAGATGGAACCCGACCCGGTGCTCGACTTTGACGACGCTCCGGTGCCCGCCAGCCTGCAAGAACTCGCCGACGCCAGCGCCGAGCCGGAAGCGCCGAAGGACGAAACCAGTTTCCATACCTTGCTGCTTGAGCTGGACGACATGGAGTTGGGCCTCAAGACTGACTTTGATGATTTGCTGCGTGACGGCGCCGCCGAGCCCGAACCTCAACTGAACGTTGAGGTTGAGCCTGAGGTTGAGCGTGAAGTCGACGTTGAACCCGGCGCCGAGCCGGAGGAAGACATTCTGGGTGTCGCAGTGGCCCGCGAGAAACTCTTGGCTGCCGTCGCCGCCTTGGGGCAACCCCAATTGAGTGACGAAGAAGCTGAAGCGCAAGCCCTGGCCGAAGCCATCGAAAATGAGCGTCGCGCGTTTGAGCCCTGATTCACCCGCGCGTCCGAGCCGTCAGCCTGCGGCATGGCAGGCGTGTTACCTGTTGGTTCTGACAGTTGTTTGGTTGTGATGCTCGGCGTTTACTCGCTGCACGCCATTACGACTGTGCCGTTTCATTCGTGGTGGTTGTAATCCCTTCCTTTAAGTTGGATGACCCCTCATGAATATTACTCGTCAACGCATTACGTCTTCGCTGGGCGTGGTGGCTTTAATCGGTTCGGCTGTTTTTACCTGCGTTTATGCGGTGGCAGCCACTTATAACCCTCTCAGTGGTGACGTCAGCGTCAACATTATCGCGGGGGCCGCGCCCACTGGCGCTGTTGGTCTGAGTACCGGGCCTACGGGGGTAGAACGCCCTGTCTACTACCGCCCAGGTTCCTCGGACGCACTGTGGATCGGCGCGTCCAACACGTTGCCTCAGGGGTGCAAACCCACGGAATTCAAGGACGATGACGGCACTGCGATTCCGGTCTGGATTAAGTTGAAATGCACTGCAGAGGACTGGCAAGGCAAACTGTCCAAGACGGGTAAACTATTCACCGTCAAGCGCCTTTGATACAGGCCGTACTGCTGGCTCTGGGCGCCTGCATTTTGATGGGTCCCACGCATTGAGTGGGGCCAAATTCAGAGGATTCCCATGAGTTCGACCAAAGACCCTTGCATCAGCATCTGCAAATTCAGCGACGACATCTGTGTCGGCTGTGGCCGCAGCAAGCGCGAAATCCGCGCCTGGAAGAAACTCGACAAGGTCGACAAGCGCGCGGTGCTGGCCGAAGCCGAATTGCGGCTGTTGGCGCTGGATGCCACCGGTCGGCGGAAAAGCAAATGACGCTGTGTTTATCGACTAGTCTGTGATGCGCAACGCGCGTCATGCGCGTATGATTCGCGACCCTTTGGCGACGTATTCGCCCAAAGCCCCGCTTTCAACACTCTTCAGGCCATGCCTGACTCGACCCACCGGGAGGTGCTTAAGATGAACGACAAAGACCAGAACGACAGCCAGGAAATCGGCCCAGCAGGCGAAAAACTGCAAAAGGTGCTGGCGCGTATCGGCGTGGGCTCACGCCGCGACGTCGAAGCCTGGATCACCCAGAAGCGCATCAAGGTCAACGGCGTTGAAGCCACCCTCGGCCAACGCGTCGACCTGCACGATGCAATCACCATTGATGGCAAGGTCATCAAGCGTGAAGAGGCCGCCGAATCGGTGCGCCGCGTCATTATGTACAACAAGCCCGATGGCGAGATCTGCACGCGTGACGACCCGGAAGGCCGTCCGACCGTGTTTGACAAGATGCCCAAGCCCAAAGAAGGCCGCTGGATCAACATCGGCCGCCTCGACATCAACACCACCGGCTTGCTGATGTTCACCACTGACGGTGAGCTGGCCAACCGCCTGATGCACCCGTCTTACGAGATGGACCGTGAATACGCGGTGCGTGTACGGGGTGAAGTCGATGACGAGATGATCGAACGCCTCAAGGCGGGCGTGGTGCTGGAAGACGGCCCCGCCAAATTCACCGACATCAAGCAGGCGCCAGGCGGCGAAGGTTTTAACCATTGGTACCACTGCGTGGTGATGGAAGGCCGTAACCGTGAAGTCCGTCGCCTGTGGGAATCCCAAGGCCTGGTGGTCAGCCGCCTGAAGCGCGTGCGTTTCGGCCCGGTGTTCTTGAACTCCGACCTGCCGATGGGCCGCTGGCGAGAAATGAGCCAATACGAAGTCGACATCCTCAGTGCCGAAGTTGGCCTGACGCCTGTTGCCATGCCGCAGATGAACGCCAAGAGCAAAGACAAGCTTGAGCGTATGCAGCGTAAATCGTCGCGCCCAGTGGCCCGCACCGAGCGCGTTGCGCGCACCCTGCGCCCGGCGTTGAATGCGCCGGCTACCGGCGGTCGCATCTCGCGTGAGCCACACATCGAAGGCGAGCGTCGCCCAACCGCGCCGTCGCGTCAGGAAGGCGAGCGTGCGCCACGCACCCCGCGTCCTGCGCGCGGTGAAGCGCCAGCCGCGGGTCGCGGCAACCGTGGTGAAGCTGGCCGCGGTACGCCGTCGTCCGATCGCCCGGCCGACAACGCCAGCACCAAACGCCCAGCCAAGCCAGCGCCGAAAAAGCGCCCTGGCCTGAAACTGGTCGCCGATGAGCCGTCGGGCAAGCGCCGTGGCGCACCGGCCGGTTCCGGTCAGCGCCCGGGTTTTGGTCGCAAAAAGCCTTGAAGGCAGCGGTGAGTTTTTAGCTGCAAGCTGCAAGTAAAAGCGTCAACTCTCGCGGGTTGGCGTTTTTTTTGGTGAAGCGCACTCGAAAACATGGAGGGAGCGAGCTCCCTCCCACCCTTGAATCTGCAGTGTTTCAAGTCAGTTGTTTAGAACGCAAACGTCCCGTCAAACACCGGCTTGTCATCCAGCGCCAACACGCCGCTGGCAAAGATCAGGTCCAGGTGATGGCTGCCCTTTTGCCCGCCGCCCAAGCCCAGGTGCAAGCCGCAATGGCGCTCTTCAAACCCGGCATTACGCGCGTACAAGTCTTTGACCCCTTCATTGGTACCAATGCCCAGCTCTTCGACACGGCGGTTGGACGGGTTGGCATTGAGGTATTTGTTGAAGTCATCCGCCAGACCCGGCACATCGCTGGCCACGCCGCAAATCGTCGAGTTCTCGATCCACAGCTCCAGCGGTGATTGCAGCACGCCGTATTTACGCGCGAAGGGAATGGTGCTGAGAAACGTGCCGACAAACCGCACTTGGCCGTTGATGGCCTCGCTGTGGGTGGCGATCTCGCCGGGCGCCAGGTCGTGGTTGCCGACGCCGTTGATATTGGTCCACTTCTTGATGCTGCTCAGCGGCGCTTCCAGGCGTGAACCGTGCTTGTCGGTAAAGCTCAGCATGTTGGCCTGGGACATGTGCCGGATCAGCGTAGCGTTGAGGTCGGCAATGCGCTGCGGCTCGACGCTGAAGGTGTCGTAGAAATAGTCGCCGTAATCTTTGAACAGCAGGGATTTTTTCCAGTGTTCCGCCATCACGCCCTGCAGGGCGCGGATGAAGTCCGGGCCTTCCGCACGCGGGTTGGGCAAGGTCGAGGAGTCGTACAGAAACAGGTACAGGTCGCACGCTTCGATGGTCTGGGCCAGGGTTTCACTGGGTGTCAGGTCCAGGCGCTGCACCTGAAAGTTGAAACGGGCGGCACTGCCTTGGGTGATCGCTTGGGCAATGGCGTCATAACGTTCGGTATGGCCGAGTAGCACGGTGGGGCAATTCAAGCCTTGCAGGGCGGGGTGGTGAGCGAGGTAGTAGAGAAAGTGTTCGACGGCGCGGGCCTTGTCCATGACGTGTGTCCTTGTGTGCCTTGGGTAAGGTGGCAGGTGCCGTGCACAACACCTGCCGGGTACCTGCGGTGTTAGAAAGGCCACATCGCCGTGCCGAATGGCACAACGGCATCGGCTTGCATCATTTCCACGGCGGCCTCATGGGTCGGCGCTTCAAACCAATCGTCGAGTTGCAGTTCGGTTTCCAGGTCGTTTTCCAGTGCTTTCATGGTGTATCTCCTAGAGGACGTTGTTTGAGAACGGCTTGCCAGCGGGCTTCGCTGAGCAAGTGAATTAACCTAGGTGAGAGTGTTTCGAAATGCAAAAATTTTATTGACACGGTCTCATTTGAATTTTTTGTTCTGTTTTTTTGCGTTGGGTATTTTTTCAACAGAAACAGCGGACTGGCTGAACCGATTGATCAGAATTTTCTTACCGACAATTTTACGTTGGCTGACAGATCAAGCCGCGTGTAACGTGGAATTTACGGCGTGTAACGATGTGTTTACGCTTTTGCCAGGGTGTCATTGAGCGTTGCCGCGCCGTAAGGAATACCTGACAGATTGTCACGGGCGCTTCGCGGCAGCGGCTTGAAGCTGTCGAGCGGTGTACAATTGCGCCGCGTTTTACTGTGACCGCCTGCTGCGTACCCCGCAAAAGGCCAAGACCCAGGGTTTACCGACCCTGATCACTCCGCCCGGCCACGCGCCGGACGGGTTCGATTTCGTCACAGATAAAAACAAACAGGTGACGCATGACCGTTAGCAATACGCTGTACTCCAGGTGCCTGCGCTGGGGTTTGAGCGGCGCTGCTTGAGTCGGGATTCAAGTCAGCAACGTGCATTCAACATCATCAAACCTTGCGTGAGACCCTATTCATGAGTGAACCCCATGCCTCTTCAGGCGAGCTGAAACGCGGCCTGAAAAATCGTCATATCCAATTGATCGCCCTCGGTGGCGCCATCGGCACCGGCCTGTTCCTCGGCTCCGCCGGGGTGCTCAAATCTGCCGGCCCGTCGATGATTCTGGGCTACGCGATCTGCGGCTTTATCGCTTTTATGATCATGCGCCAGCTTGGCGAAATGATCGTCGAAGAACCGGTCGCCGGCTCCTTCAGCCACTTTGCCCACAAATACTGGGGCGGTTTCGCCGGCTTCCTGTCGGGCTGGAACTGTTGGATTCTGTACATCCTGGTGGGCATGTCGGAACTCACCGCTGTCGGCAAATACGTGCACTACTGGTGGCCCGAGATTCCGACCTGGGTGTCGGCAGCGGGTTTTTTTGTGTTGATCAACCTGATCAACCTGGCCAACGTCAAAGTGTTCGGTGAAGCCGAATTCTGGTTCGCCATTATCAAGGTTGTGGCCATTTTGGGCATGATCGCGCTGGGCAGCTACTTGCTGGTCAGCGGCAGCGGCGGCCCGCAAGCCTCGGTCAGCAACTTGTGGGAACACGGCGGCTTTTTCCCGCATGGCATCGGCGGGCTGGTGATGGCCATGGCGATCATCATGTTCTCGTTCGGCGGCCTGGAAATGCTCGGTTTTACTGCCGCTGAAGCCGACCAGCCGCGCACGGTTATTCCTAAAGCCATCAACCAGGTGATCTACCGCATCCTGATTTTCTACATCGGCGCGCTGGTGGTGCTGTTGTCGCTGACGCCGTGGGACAGCCTGCTGGCGAGCCTTAACGCTTCCGGCGATGCCTACAGCGCCAGCCCGTTTGTGCAGGTGTTCTCGATGCTCGGCAGCAACACTGCCGCGCATATCCTCAACTTCGTGGTGCTGACCGCGGCGTTGTCGGTGTACAACAGCGGCACCTACTGCAACAGCCGCATGCTGCTGGGCATGGCGGAACAGGGCGATGCGCCCAAGGCATTGGCGAAAATCGACAGGCGCGGCGTGCCGGTGCGTTCGATCCTCGCCTCGGCGGCGATCACCCTGGTGGCCGTGTTGATGAACTACCTGATACCGCAACATGCGCTGGAACTGTTGATGTCGTTGGTGGTGGCCACACTGGTGATCAACTGGGCGATGATCAGTTTCTCGCACTTCAAGTTCCGCCAGCACATGAACCGCAGCGGTCAGGTGCCGCTGTTCAAGGCGCTGTGGTACCCGTACGGCAACTACCTCTGCCTGGCGTTCGTGGCGTTTATTCTGGTGATCATGCTGATGACGCCGGGAATTCGCGTGTCGGTGTACGCGATCCCGCTGTGGGTGGCGTTTATGGCGCTGTGCTACTTCATCAAGAGCAAGCGCACGGCTGGAGCGACGCAGACCGCGGCGAGTACGGCGTTGAAGTAAACTGCCTGGCCTAAAGAAAACCCGGCGCCATGCCGGGTTTTTTGTGGGCGCTGGCGGGTTAGACTTGCGCCTGGTTTTAATCCATTCCCTGCCCGGAGGCCCCATGCAGCACACCGATATTGACGGCGGCAGCTTGCAGCGCGATGAACTGGAAGATTTGATCGACCAGCACAGCGGGCCGTTGCGCCTGATCGGCGTGGACCTGAGCGGGGCAGACCTGTCGCGAATGGCGCTGGACCACTGGGTGTTCGAGCGTTGCATCCTGGTGCAGAGCTCTTTTCTGGGCTCACGCCTTGAAGGCACTCAATGGACCAGTTGTCGCGCGGCCCATGCCATCTTCGAGGCGGCGAACCTGTTGGAGGCGCAGTTCAACAGTTGCGACCTGAACAACACCCGTTGGCAGCGCAGCAAACTGTCCCAGGCAAGTTTTGCCCACTGCAAGCTGACCGGCGCCAACTTTACCCACTGCGCTTCGCTGGGGCTGAGTTTCAGCGAAACCCGCCTCAACAGTGCGTTTTTGTCGGGCCTGTCGTTTGCCCGAACCGTGCTCAATAACCTGGATTTCTCGGACAGCGACTTGTCGGATGCCGATTTTCGCAAAGCTGAATTGATCGACTGCAGCCTCGCCCACGCGCGCATCAATGGCGCCAACTTTGCCGGTGCCGACCTGCGCGGTGCGGATTTGAGCGGCTTTCGGCTCAATGATGCCAAACTGTTCAAAGGCGCCGTAATCTCCAAAGTCCAGGCGTCGATGCTGTTGTCCGAGTTGGGCTTGTCCGTTGCCTAAGGTTTTTGATTGATGCTGGTTATTTCCAACAACGTGCACCTGGCCGATGCCGAGATCGAGTTGACTGCGATTCGCGCCCAAGGCGCGGGTGGGCAGAACGTCAACAAGGTGTCGAGCGCCGTGCACCTGCGTTTTGATATTCCGGCGTCGTCATTGCCGGACTTTTACAAGGAGCGGTTGCTGGCGCTGCGCGATAGCCGTATCACCAGCGAGGGCGTGCTGGTGCTCAAAGCCCAGCAATACCGGACGCAGGAGCAGAACCGCGCGGATGCCCTGGAGCGCTTGGTGGAGTTGATCCTCAGCGCCACCAAGGTCGAGAAAAAGCGCCGCCCGACCAAACCCACGCTGGGTTCGAAAAAGCGTCGGCTGGAATCCAAAACCAAGCGCGGCAGCATCAAGGCCGGGCGCGGCAAGGTCGACTTCTAGGCGTTACGTGCTTCGCGAGCTTTGGGCGCTTGCCGGTACAGGTACACACTCAGCAGCAAGCCACCTGCGGCGGCAAGGGCGGCAAACAGAAAAATCGATGCAAAGCCGAAGCCTGCCGCCACCGCCCCGGCGAGTGGGCCGGTGATGCCCAGTGACAAATCGATAAACAGCGAATAAGCCCCCACCGCCGAACCACGGCTGGAGGCCGGCACCAGGTTGACCGCTTCGACCCCCAGCGCCGGAAACACCAGCGAAAAACCGAAGCCGCTTAACGCAGCGCCAGCCAAGGCCAGATGCGCATCCGGCGCCAGCCACAGCAACAGCAAGCCGAGAATCTCTACCGACAGGCAGGCAATCGCCACGCGAAAGCCGCCGATACGGTTGATCAAGTTGCCGAACAACAACCGCGCACCGATGAAGCTGGCGCCGAACAGGCTCAGTGCCCACACCGCGTTATCCCAGTGCTGGGTGGTGTAATACAGGGTGATAAACGTGGCGATGGTGCCAAAGCCGATCGAGCCCAACGCCAATGCGCAGCCGTGGGGTAACACACGGCCCAGCACGTTCATGAACGGCAGGCGCACGCCGCTCACAATCGGCGCTGGCTCCTTGTTCCAGGCCAGCAGCACGCCCAGCACCGCCAGCAAAATAATGCTGACGCCCATGCTCCACAGCCCGAAATGGCTGACCAGCACGACCCCAAGCGGTGCACCCACGGCCAGCGCGCCGTAACTGGCGATGCCGTTCCACGAGATGACCTTGGCGGTATTGGCCGCACCCACCCGACCGATGCCCCAGCCGATGGCGCCCGAACCCACCAGGCTTTCCGCGCTCCCCAGTACCAGCCGCCCGATCAACAGGCTGGCCAGGCTGATCGCCGGCAGGCTGGAAAACCACGCCGCGAGCAGCATGAACACGCCACTCAGGCCGCAACCCACCAAGCCGATCAACACCGCGCGCTTGCTGCCGAGGGTGTCGATGATTTTGCCCGCATACGGGCGGCTGAGCAGGGTGGCCAGGTATTGCACACTGATCACCAGGCCCGCGATAACCGCGCCATAGCCCAGTTCACTGTGCACATAACCCGGCAACACGGCCAGGGGAATGCCGATGTTGAGGTAACCGATAAAGGTGAACAGCACGATGGAAACGACTTGCAGCGTAACCGCCATGGGGCGCTGGGTATCTGGCATGGGAGAGGTTCACTGTAGCAGCGGGTAAAGATAGGCTGCTAATGATACCGGCGCTTTGGCCAGGCGGGGCGGCAAAAAATCAAAAACTTCAGATCAGGCCTGAGCAGGGGTCAACATTTGCGTGGTTACCAGGGCCGCCAATGCGTTTTCCTGGGTACCGAAGCGCTTGAGCAGCATCGCCTGTTTGTCTGCACTGAGGCGGTTCCAGACGTCGACCATCTGCAAGGCTGCATCCAGTACGGCGGCGTCGGGGGTGTTGGCTGGGGTGTTCGGGGAGTTATCGGTCATGGCGGGTTTCTCAGATGATTCAGGCAGTGTGGAAAGCGCTCATTGTTGCGCTTTCCACACGGTCTGGTACGGCGTCAGTCGCGGCTTTCGCTGTCGACTGGTTTTGCTTCTTTGGCCTCAGGCTGCTGTTGTGGGCTGGCCTGCTGCGGTGTTGGCTGCTCAGCTGGGTGCAGGCTTGGGAAGGGGAGATTAGGTATCTCGTGCATAGTCGTCGCTCCTCGCAAGGTCTGTGTTGAATCGCAGGTGTGTCCGCGCTCTTAAAAAGCCTTGGCAGGATACAGCACTGTAAATGACAAAAAGACTTTTATGTCGACGAATGCGGGAACCTTTATTTTTTTAGCAAGTGACAAGAGGTCACACGCCTAGAACGGCACCTTGCCCAGAATCATGTCGCGGTACATCACAAAATCGCCGAGTAAACTGTAGAACGGGTGCTGAAAGGTCGCCGGGCGATTCTTTTCGAAGAAGAAGTGGCCGATCCAGGCAAAGCTGTAACCGGCGATGGGCAGGGCAATCAGCAAGCCCAACGAGCCTCTGCCGATGGCATAGGCCGCAATACCAATCACCAATGTAGTGCCGATAAAATGCAGGCGCCGGCAGGTGCTGTTGCTGTGTTCGCTCAGGTAGTAAACGTAGAACTCGGCGAAGCTGTTGAATTGTTTGACGTTTTCCACGGTTGCCAGCCCTCGGTGGGTGGTGCTGCCCAGCACGTGTGCGGTGGGTAGCTTATTTGAGTCTAGAGTGATCAGTGGTAACAGCCAGTGACAATAGATGCCACTTTAGTATCCTTGCCTTCCTGGCTACTGTTTTTAAGCCTGCTTTATTAAGAAGACGCCATGAGCGAACGAACAACTTCTGCAAGCTGGGCGATGGGGATAGTCAAGGCGTTGGAAATGGATGGCCTGGACTGCCGCGTCTTGTTCAAGCAACTGGGCCTGGACTACGCCGCCCTCAGTGACCCTGACGCGCGTTTTGCGCAGGACTCCATGACGCGGCTGTGGCAACGGGCAGTGGAGCTGTCGGGCAACCCGGCAATTGGTTTGAACATGGGCAAGGTGGTGCGCCCGGCGTCGTTTCACGTGGCCGGTTATGCGCTGATGTCGAGCAACACCTTGGCTGAAGGCTTTAGGCGTCTGGTGCGCTACCAGCGGATCATCGCCGAAAGCGCCGACTTGAGTTTTCGACTGTTACCCGACGGCTATGCGCTGATTCTGACAGTGCACGGTGATCACTTGCCGCCGACCCGGCAAAGCGCCGAAGCCTCGCTGGCCAGTGCATTGGCGCTGTGCGGCTGGCTTACCGGGCGCACGCTGCAGCCGCGCAAGGTGGTATTGCAAGGCGAACAGCCAGCGGACCTTTCACCCTACAAACTGGCCTTCCACGCGCCGCTTGAATTCAATGCAGCGTATGACGCGCTGATTTTCGAGCGCGCGGACATGGAGGCGCCGCTGCCCACGGCCAACGAGGCGATGGCGCTGTTGCATGATCGGTTTGCCGGCGAATACCTCGCGCGGTTCTCCGAGAGCCGTGTCACTCATAACGCGCGTCAGGTGTTGTGCCGTCTGTTGCCTCAGGGCGAACCCAAGCGCGAAGTGGTTGCGCAGACCCTGCACCTGTCCCAGCGTACCTTGCAGCGGCGCTTGCAGGAGGAGGGCACGAGTTTTCAGACGCTGCTCGACGACACTCGCCGCGAACTCGCCGAGCAATACCTGGCGCAGCCGAGCATGACCTTGCTGGAAATTGCCTACCTGTTGGGCTTTGCCGACCCGAGCAACTTCTTCCGCGCGTTTCGCCGCTGGTTCGACGCCACGCCCGGCGAGTACCGGGCGCGGTTGCTGGCGGCGTTGACGGTCAGTGACGCCAGAACGCCGGAATGCACAGCACAAAGACTGTAATGATCTCCAACCGCCCCAGTAGCATGCCGAACGACAAGATCCATTTGGCCGCATCCGGCAGGCTGGAGAAGTTACCCGCCGGGCCGATGGTTTCGCCCAAGCCCGGGCCCACGCCCGACACGGTGCTGGCGGCGCCGGTCAAGGCGGTCATCCAGTCCAGGCCGAGTAATGACAGGGCCAGCGCGATGGCGCAGATGGTGATGGCGAAGAAGAACGAAAATGTCAGAATCGAGCGTACGATTTCTTCGTCGAGCCGGTGGCCGTTGTACTTCTGCTTGATCACTGCGCGCGGGTGAATCAGTTGGTTCAAGTTGGCCTTGAGCAAGATGTAGGCGACCTGGAACCGGAAAATCTTGATGCCCCCCGCGGTCGAGCCGGAGCAGCCGCCGACGAAGCCCAGGTAGAAGAACAACATCAGTGAGAAGTTGCCCCAGATGCTGTAGTCCCCGAGTGCAAAGCCGGTAGTGGTGACCACTGAAGTGACGTTCACCGCCACATGGCGCAATGCTTCCAGCCAGGGCAAATTGGTGGTCCACCAGTACCAGGTGCCGAGTACCAGCCAGGTCACCAGCAGCAAACCGAGCAGGCCTTGCACCTGTTGATCCTTGAGCAGCGCCTGGCGGTTACCGCGCAAGGTGGCCACGTACAAGGTGAACGGCAAGCTGCCGAGAATCATCACCACCACCGCCACCCAGTGCACTGCCGGTTGTTTCCAATGGGCCAGGGATTCATCGGAGGTGGAAAAACCACCGGTGGAAATCGCCGACATCGCGTGATTGATCGCGTCGAACAGGCCCATCCCGGCCCACCAGAACGCCAGGCTGCCCAGAATGGTGATGCCCACATACGCTGCCACAATCAGGCGCGCCACCATGTGTGAGCGGGGCATGACTTTTTCCGAGCGGTCCGAGGATTCGGTCTGGAACAGGCGCATGCCGCCAATGCGCAGCAGCGGCAGAATCGCGACGGCCATGCCGATAAAACCGATGCCGCCGAGCCAGTGCAGCAGTGAGCGCCATATCAATATGCCAGGGGACATGCTGTCCAATCCGCTCAATACGGTGGAACCGGTGGCGGTGATGCCGGACATGCTTTCAAAGAATGAGTCGGTGTAGCTGATGTGCTGGGTCAGTAAAAACGGCAGCGCGGCGAAGATGCACACCACCAGCCAACTGGTGACGGTCAGCAAGTACATATCGCGGGGGCGAAGGTGAACGTGTTCGGGGCGGCCGGGGATGACCAGCGCCAGGCCCGCGAGAAAGGTGATCAGGCTGGCCCACAGGAATGACGGTAGATCGGCGGTGCGTTCGAAGATCACCAAGGTGGCCATTGGGATGACCATGGCGATCGCCAGCGTGATCAGGAAGATGCCGATGATGAAACCGATGATGCGTAGGGTCGGCAACGCCATGAAGTGTGCTCGGGTGGTCGGGGTTGAGGCGCCATTCTACCTGGGGTGCGGGGTGTGTAAACCTGGGGCGCATTCCAGGAATGCCGACCCAATCTGTAAAACCAAATGCAGGCAACTGTGGGAGCGGGCTTGCTCGCGATGGCTTCAACCCGGTACGTCTGAGTTACCGAGGTGTCTGCATCGCGAGCAAGCCCGCTCCCACATGATCTAACAGCGCCGGATCAGAACTCGTGATCAGCGCTATCCGGGTTCAAGTCACTGATCCCCAACTTACCCGCAGCCGTCTCAATCGAACCGGTTTGCTTGACCAGCGCCGCAATCGCATCGCGCACGATCTGGTTGCCGGCGTCGTTGCCTGCGGCAATCAGTTGGTCGTAATGCTCACCTTTGTTGGCGTGATCAACCATGACCTGAATCTTCGCCTCGGTGGCGGCAAGATCGGCTTTCAACGCGGTATCAGCTGCCGGGTCAGCCTTGGCCACCAGCGACGACAAGCTCGCGCCCGTCATTTTGGTGCCGTCGGTGCGGGTGTACTCACCCAGGTAAACGTTACGAATACCCTTGGCATCATAGAAGTGCGAGTTGTGGGTGTTATCGCTGAAGCAATCCTGCTCGTCTTCCGGCGAGTTGGCTTCCAGGGAAACCTTCATGCGCTCACCGGCCAGTTCGCCGAGGGACAGGCTGCCCATGCCGAACAACATTTTGCGCAGGCCGTCGGTGGCAGGTTCTGCCTCCAGCGTGGCGCGGTAGTTGTCTTCGACGTCAGGTTTCCAGTTGCCGACCATTTCTTCCAGGTCGCTGACCAGCAGTTGAGTCACCGAGCGCAGGTAGGTACGGCGGCGCTCGTTGTGGCCGCCGGTTGCACCGTCGCCGGTCAGGTAGTCCGACGCCGGGCGGTTGCCTGCGCCAGGGCCGGTGCCGTTGAGGTCTTGGCCCCAGAGCAGGAATTCGATGGCATGGTAGCCGGTGGCGACGTTGGCTTCGGAGCCGCCCAGCTCATTCAGGCTGGCGAGTTTTTCCGGCGTGATCTCTTTAACGTCGACCTTGTCTTCGCCGACCTGAATCTCGGTGTTGGCGATGATATTGGCCGCGGCGCCCGGGTTGCCCAAGGCGTGCTCGTAGGATTTGTCGACGTAGTCGATCAGGCCTTCGTCCAGCGGCCATGCGTTAACCTGGCCTTCCCAGTCGTCGATGATGGTGTTACCGAAACGGAACACTTCGCTCTGCAGGTACGGCACGCGCGCGGCGACCCAAGCGGTGCGGGCCGCTTTCAGGGTGTCGTCGTTCGGGTTGGCGAGGAATGTATCGATCGCGGTTTGCAGGGTTTTCGCGGTGGATTCGGCATCGCTGTACACCGCAAACACCATGTCAGCGTAATGCGCGACCACGGCCTTTGCCGCCGCTTCGTCGACTTGGCCGGCAGGCGTGGCAGCCGCTGGTGCGGCAGTGCTGGCCGCCGGGGTCGGCGCTTGAGGCGCGGCGGCCTTGTCTTTACCTTCGCCGCAGCCGGCGAGAGAAATGGCAATGGCCAGCAGACTGGCGGTGGCCAGGGGCATACGAATCATGGCGAACATCCTGCTTCGGTTGTTGATAGGGCGCCCCGGGGAGCGCAAAAACTGCGACATAATGCGAAAGATTTGCATTTTGTGTAAAGGTTTATGCGAGGGAAATATTTAGTATCGTTTCGTGATGTCACAGAATCGCTGCGTTATTGCGCTCGGCGTGTTTCAAATAAGCCGCCAACTCCCGGGCCGGCAGGGGTTTGCTGTAGTGGTAGCCCTGACCCTCATGGCAACCCTCGGAAATGATATAGGCCTCTTGCTCGGCCGTTTCCACGCCCTCGGCGATCACCTGCATGCCCAGGCTTTTGCCGAGTTGGATAATGGCGCGCACGATGGTTGCGTCATCGTCGTCGTCGAGCAGGTCCTGGACGAAGCTCTTGTCGATTTTGATCTTGTCCAGCGGCAAGCTTTTCAGGTAACTCAGGGACGAATAGCCGGTGCCGAAGTCATCAATTGCGATCAACGCCCCGGAACGACGCAGGCTCAGCAAGTGCTGGGCGGCGGTGCTGATGTCTTCCATCAGGCCGGTTTCGGTGACTTCCAGTTCAAGGCTGCGCGGCGGCAGGCGGTAGATCTGCATCAGGTTGTTGACCACCCGTGGCAACTCGGCGTGGTGCAACTGTACGGTGGACAGGTTGACGGCCATGCGCAGGGTGGTGAAACCCTGGTCATGCCATTCGCGCAACTGCCGGCACGCTTGGTCGAGTACCCATTCGCCAATCGGGATAATCGTACCGTTCTGTTCCGCCAGCGGGATGAACAAGTCTGGCGGCACCAGGCCGTGCTCCGGGTGCTGCCAGCGGATCAGTGCTTCCACGCCGACCACGCGGTGATCGCGGTAGCTGATCTGCGGCTGGTAAACCAGGTAGAACTGATCGCGGCCGAGGGCGTCGCGCAGGTCTTTTTCCAATTCACGGCGGCGGCGCATTTCACTGTCGACGCTGGCGATATAGAACTGATAGCGGTTGCGTGAGCGGCTCTTGGCCAGCGTCATGGTTTGTTCGGCTTTTTGCAGCAGCTTCTCGGTACTGTCGCCGTCTTCGGGGAAGAGCGTGATGCCGATGGTGGCGCGCAGGCGAATCTGTTCGTGCTCCAGGGCGAATTCAGATTCCAGGTCATCGAGGATGCTTTGCGCCAGTTCTGCCGCTTCGTAAGGTTGGTCGATGTCGGCCTGTACCAGCGCAAACTGGTCGCCGCCCAAGCGGGCGAGGGTGCCCAGCCTCGCGCTGTGAGCGCGCAGGCGGTCGGCCAGGGCCAACAGTAATTTGTCGCCGGCCTGGTAGGTGAATTGTTCATTGACGCTTTTGAAATCATCCAGCCCCACGCATAACACCGCGACACGGCGTTGCCTGCGGCCAGCATCGATCAAAATCTTGTCCAGTTGCTCTTGCAGCTTCTGGCGATTCGGCAGGCCGGTCAGATAATCGTACTGGCCCATGCGCAGCAGGCTGGATTCGGCTTCGTGACGCAAGTGGGTGTTGCGCTCGATCGATTCGAGCAACTGGTTGGCGGTATTTATCCACAATCCCAACTCGTTGCGTTCGTGGCCCTTGATCTGCGGGATCTTGTGTTCGCTGGGCCGGTCCGGGTTGATCGAGGTCAGGTGCTCGATAATCCGCGACAACGGTTTGGTCAGCAGCCAGTGGTAGACCAGGTACAGCACCAAACCCAGCGCCAGGGCGCGCAGCACACCGGAAATAAAGATGATCACTGAATTGACAAGAAAGCCTTCGCCGTAGGTGGCGGTGTCCAGCGTGATGCTCAGGTCGCCGTAATACTCACTGTAGGGGCCTTTGCCGACCAATGAAGTGGTGAAGGTGCGTTCCTGGCCAAGAATCAGGTCGGTCAGCCAACGGGTGGAGGATTGTTGCAAGGCGCGGTTTTTTTCCGCAAGCATGCTTTCGTTGGGGTGGCCAATGGAGGCAATGCGCACGGCGTCGTCTTGAAACAGACCTTCGATCACCTGCATGCCCATCTCGCGGTCCAGGCTGTAGACGGCCTGTGTTGAGGGGTCACGAAACATGTCGAGAATACGCTGTGCATCAGCCGCCACAGCCTGGCGCGTCTTGTAGGCATCGAAGACGATTTGCGCCACGCTCAGCGCCACGCCCACGATAAATGCCGACAGCAGCACAACCCGTAGCAACTTCACCGACAAGCTGTTTTTGAGTTCCAGCTTCAAAGGGTCATTCCTTGTTCCATGCGGGTAGCCTCAATATGCCATGAGTATTGGCAATCTCGTGATGGCAGTCAAAGGAACATTCAGGCGTTTGGCTGGTTTGACAAGGAATGGACGGGGTTACGATGGCGCAGCAGCGAGGCGGACTGGCGTCCGCCTGCTTGAGGCAATTGCGCGAGCGCGCACGGTCACGCGTTTATCAGCTTTGAAAGGTCACCGAACGCTTCACCGTTTCTACCTGGGCCGAATACTCTATGTTTTGTTTTTCGTGACTGTACGAATTCTGCATAGAGTGTTTTTCGTGACTATGCGAATTCTCGTGTGCCACCTTATTTTGATCTCCTCCACCTGCTTTACCAGCCGCTTGCGACTTGGCTAACTCACCGACCGTTTTAGCGATCTCGGTGACGGCTTTGAATGCTTCGCCAACGATAGGGAGAGCGGCTGAGGCGAGTCCGGTTATTGCGCCAATGGACATTGTAATTTCTCCGACAGGTAAGAGAGGCAAATTCCTCACGCTGACTGGGTGGTTTAATTCGCTCACCGAGTTCCGAGGCCCTGGCCTTTATTCATCGCCCATAAAAAAGCCCGGCAGGATAGCCGGGCTTTTTCTACTGCAAGCAGTACTCAGGCAGTGAAGGTTTTGCCTTCGAACTGCTCAGCCACGAACTTCCAGTTGACCAGGTTCCAGAACGCTTCCACATACTTTGGACGCACGTTGCGGTAGTCGATGTAGTAAGCGTGTTCCCAGACGTCGCAGGTCAGCAGCGGGGTGTCGCCACTGGTCAGCGGGTTGCCGGCGCCGATGGTGCTGGCCAGGGCCAGGGAACCGTCGGCTTTTTTCACCAGCCAGCCCCAACCGGAACCGAAGGTGCCGACCGAAGTCTTGGTGAACTCTTCCTTGAACTTGTCGAACGAACCGAAGGCTGCGTTGATGGCTTCAGCCAAGGCGCCGGTGGGTTGGCCGCCGGCGTTTGGTGCCAGGCAGTTCCAGTAAAAAGTGTGGTTCCAGACCTGAGCGGCGTTATTGAAGATGCCGCCCGAAGAGGACTTGACGATTTCTTCCAGGGTCTTGCCTTCGAACTCGGTGCCGGGCACCAGGTTGTTCAGGTTCACGACGTAGGTGTTGTGGTGCTTGTCGTGGTGGAATTCCAGGGTTTCCTTGGAAATGTGCGGCTGCAGGGCATCGTGTGCGTAGGGCAGCGGCGGCAATTCGAAAGCCATGATGATTCTCCTAATCAGGTCAGTTGCGGTGAGCGCAAGGCCGATCACGGGCGGCCAAACAAGCGCCGGGGAGTTTGTACTCTTTGCGGCGCAGGGTCCGGATCATAGCACCGGGGGTGCGGCAAAACCACGCAACAACTGTGTGGGATAGAGGTTCCAGAGCGTTTTGGAATATTCCTCAAGCACTGATCAATTGGTAGGCCACGCTGAACATCATCACGGCAACCAAAAGGTCGAGCACACGCCACGTAGCCGGGCGCGCCAGCCAGGGTGCCAGCCACGCCGCGCCGAGTGCCAGCGTGGCGAACCACAGGAACGAAGCGCTGGCGGCGCCCGCAACATAGGCACCGGGCTGGGTTTGTTGAGCGCCCAGTGAACCGATCAGTAACACGGTGTCGAGGTACACATGCGGGTTGAGCAAGGTGACCGCCAGCGCACTCAGCAATACGGCGCGTAACGAGCGCACCTTAAGGGCGCCGCCTTGCTCAAGGCTCTGCCGCGAAAACGCGCGGCGCAACGCCAACGTGCCGTACCACAACAGGAACGCCGCGCCGCCCCAGCGCGCAATCGCCAGCAGCAGCGGGTTTTGCGCCAGCACCGTCGCCAGGCCAAATACCCCGGCAGCCACCAGTATCGCGTCACACACGATGCACAGTGCCGCCACCGGCAAGTGATGTTCACGGCGCAGGCTTTGCGCCAATACAAAGGCGTTCTGAGTGCCGATCGCCATGATCAGACCAAGGGCGACTAATAGCCCGTTTACATAGCTCTGCCACATAGGTGTTACTCCGCGTGCGCTGCCAATTGCCGTAATACGTGCATGGCGCGCTCGGCATCGGCGCGGCCGACAAACAGGTGGTCGTGGTAAAAACCGGCAATCACGTTGCAACTGATACCGGCATTGCCCAACTCACTGGCGAAGGCCGCCGTCAGGCCCACGGCGTCAAGGGCGGAATGCACATTCAGGGTGATCCACGCAGTGATGTAGTCGAAGCTCAAACCGGCGCGTTGCGCCTGTTGACGTTCAACGATCACGGTCAAACCTTCCTGCTCACGAAAGCTGCCGATTACCTCGCAACCCGCCGGGATGCAGGCGTCGGGCAGGGTGCAGAACACGTAATCGCCGTCGTTAAGCTGTGGGCTCATACTGCGCAACAGCGTCGCCAAGGTAGTTTCGCCAGCCATGTGAGCGTTCCTTATGAGTTGTGAGAATCAATGCTGGTCATTCTCTGGCGCCAAGCTGTATAAGAAAAACAAATATTACTGATCGCTCATTAGAGAAACTGATGTTCGACTATAAATTGCTTTCTGCCTTGGCCGCGGTCGTGGAACAAGCCGGTTTCGAACGCGGTGCGCAGGTACTGGGGGTGTCGCAGTCGGCGATTTCTCAACGCATCAAGTTGCTGGAAGCGCGTATCGGCCAACCGGTGCTGGTGCGCGCTGCGCCGCCTGCGCCCACCGAGATTGGCCGTCGCCTGCTTAACCATGTGCAACAAGTGCGGCTGCTTGAGCGCGACCTGCAAAGCCTGGTGCCGGCGCTGGACGCCGAGGGCATGCCCGAACGCCTGCGCATCGCAATCAACGCCGACAGCCTCGCCACGTGGTGGGCGGCGGCCGTCTGCGGTTTTTGCGCCGAGCAGCACCTGCTGCTGGACCTGGTGGTAGAAGACCAAACCGTCGGCCTCAAGCGCATGCGCGCCGGTGAAGTGGCGGCGTGTATCTGCGCCAGTGAGCGCCCGGTGGCCGGCGCGCGTAGCCTGTTGCTCGGCGCCATGCGCTATCGGGCAATGGCCAGCCCAGCCTTTGTTGCGCGGCATTTCCCTGAAGGCGTGCGTGCCGACCAACTGGCGCGCACGCCAGCGCTGGTGTTCGGCCCGGATGACTTTCTGCAACACCGTTACCTGGCATCTCTGGGCGTGGAGGGTGGTTTTGAGCACCATTTATGCCCATCGTCCGAGGGCTTTATTCGGTTGACGGAAGCGGGCTTGGGCTGGGGGTTAGTCCCCGAATTGCAAGTGCGCGACCAATTGGAAAAAGGCGTTTTAGTCGAATTGTTACCCGATAAGCCCATCGATGTGCCGCTGTACTGGCATCATTGGCGCAGTGGCGGGCAGTTGTTGGGCTTGCTCACCGACCATCTGGCCCAGGCATGTGGCCAATGGTTGGTGCCCTATCAGCAGTAACAAGCGTCAAGCAGCAAGCTGCAAGAGAAAAGCTTGCGGACCGTTTTTAACTTGTAGCTTGAAGCTTGACGCTAGAGGCTGCATTCGTAGGAGGCTACATGAAGATCTTGGTCACCGGCGCAAGCGGCTTCATCGGCGGGCGCTTTGCGCGTTTCGCCCTGGAGCAAGGCCTGGACGTGCGGGTCAACGGGCGGCGCGCCGAAGGTGTGGAGCACTTGGTACGGCGCGGCGCCGAGTTTATCCAGGGTGATTTGAATGATGCAGGCCTGGCGCGCGAGCTGTGCCGTGACGTCGAAGCCGTGGTGCATTGCGCCGGCGCCGTCGGGCTGTGGGGCAAGTACCAGGACTTTCATCAGGGCAATGTGCTGGTCACCGAAAACGTGGTTGAAGCGTGCCTCAAACAGCGCGTCGGGCGCTTGGTGCACCTGTCGTCGCCGTCGATCTACTTTGACGGGCGCGACCACCTTGGGCTGACCGAAGAACAGGTGCCCAAGCGCTTCAAGCATCCCTACGCCGCGACCAAATACCTGGCGGAGCAGAAGGTGTTTGGCGCTCAGGAATTCGGTCTTGAAGTACTCGCCTTGCGCCCACGCTTTGTGACCGGCGCAGGCGACATGAGTATTTTCCCGCGGTTGCTGAAAATGCAGCGCAAGAACCGTCTGGCGATTGTTGGCGACGGCCTTAACAAGGTCGACTTCACCAGCGTGCACAACCTCAACGAAGCGTTGCTCAGCAGTTTGTTGGCGCCCGGCTCGGCGTTGGGCAAGGCCTACAACATCAGCAACGGCGCGCCGGTGCCGGTGTGGGATGTGGTCAATTACGTGATGCGACAAATGGACCTGCCGCAGGTCACCCGGTATCGCTCTTACGGTTTGTCCTACAGTGTGGCGGCGTTGAACGAGGCATTCTGCGCGATGTGGCCAGGGCGACCGGAGCCCGCGTTGTCGCGGTTGGGCATGCAGGTCATGAACAAAGATTTCACCCTCGACATCAGTCGGGCCAGGCATTATCTCGACTACGAGCCCAAGGTCAGCCTGTGGACCGCCCTCGACGAGTTCTGCGGTTGGTGGAAAGCCCAGGAGCCGGGGCTTAAGTAAGCTCACAACCAGCAACACATCGGGAACCGAATTCCGGGTTCCGAGTCGATCAGTGCAGTGCCGACGCGGTTTATACTGCCGGCGCTCGATTTTTCAGCTAGCCATCTCACCGATTCAGGGTTGATTCATGCGTAACGATGCTAAAGACGATTTCGACAACGTTCCCAGCCTGCGGGCCGACCACGGGGACGATGATGATTTCGAGCCGACCCCCGCCACGTCCGTGCGCTCGCGCAATACCAAAGTGGTCAAGGTCAAGAGCGCCAGCACCGGCCCGCTGTGGGCATTGGTCGGCGCGCTGCTGATCGCCTTTGTGGGCCTGGCCTGGTGGAGCTTCCAGCAGATCTCCCTGATGGGTCAGCAATTGGTTGCCACCCAAGAGAGCTTTGCACGCATCAGCGAAGAAGCGGCAGGGCGCCTGCAGGACATTTCCGGCAAGGTGGTGGCCAGTCAGGCCAGCGTGAACAACGGCAGCGAAGCGCTCAAGCTGCAAATCCAGCAGTTGGAAACCCAGTTGCAGGAGCAGGGCAAGCAACAAGTCGGCGTAGCCGGCCAAGCCACCGCGTTGGACCAGCGCCTGGCGCAAATGGCTGCCGGTACCACCGAGCTGTCGAACGCCAACAGCAAGCTGCAAGGCCAGGTTCAAGCGCTGACCGAAGCCGTCGCAAGCCTCAAGGCCGCGCAAGGTGATGTGGCCAAGCGTGATGCCGAGGTCAAGGAATTGTCCGCCGACGTTGCCGCCCTTAAAAAGCAGGGCAACCCGAGCGCCGCCATCGCTCGTCTGGAACAAGACCTGGTGGTGCTCAAGAGCGCGCAGGAAAATCCGTCGATTAATAGCGATGCGCCGACCAATAAAGAATTCGACGTGTTCCGCATCCAGACCACCCGCAATATCACCACCTTGCAGAGCCAGGTGCAGAACCTGCAGCAACAGCTCAACGCGCCGGCAAGATAAGCGTGATCGTTCCCATGCAGAGCCCGGGAACGATCAAGCAGCTGATACACAGGGCCGCTTTTGGGAGTGTCACCGGTCGGTGACATTTACCTTCTGCTTCGTTACATGCCGCCGCTGCGCCCTTGTTTAGACTCAGGTCATCCCACAAAAAATAATAAGGGCCACCCATGACCATGCAACCGCTGCCTGCCAGCAGCTGGCTCAACGCTCCTGCCCATCACACCTGGCTCGCCGCCGAAGGCCAGCGCCTGTTGTCATTCGCCAAAGCCTCTCGACTGCCCGACGGGTTCGGTAACCTGAACGATAAAGGCCAACTGCCGGCCGATGCCCACGCCGAAACCATGAACACTGCGCGCATGACCCACAGTTTCGCCATGGCCCATGCCATGGGGTTGCCCGGTTATGCCGAGCTGGTTGAACACGGCGTGGCTGCGCTCAATGGTCCTTTGCACGATAGCGAACACGGTGGCTGGTTCGCCGCGCCCAACGCCGTCGACGGCAACCGGGGCAAGGCTGCCTACCTGCACGCGTTCGTGGCGCTGGCCGCCAGCTCAGCGGTGGTAGTGGGTGCGCGCGGTGCGCAGAACCTGTTGAACGACGCCATCCATATCATCGACCAGTTCTTCTGGAGCGAGGAGGAGGGCGCAATGCTCGAATCGTTTGCCCAAGACTGGACTCACGTCGAAGCCTATCGCGGCGCCAACAGCAACATGCACGCCACCGAAGCCTTTCTGGCGCTGGCCGATGTCACCGCCGACACGCGTTGGCTGGACCGCGCGTTACGCATCGTCGAGCGGGTTATTCATACCCACGCCGTGGCTAATCAGTACAGTGTCATCGAGCATTTCGACGCACAGTGGAAACCCTTGCTCGGCTACAACGAAGACAACCCCGCCGATGGCTTCCGCCCCTACGGCATCACCCCCGGCCACGGTTTTGAATGGGCGCGGCTGATGTTGCACCTGGAGGCCGCGCGCCTGCAGGCCGGGTTGGCCACGCCGGACTGGCTGGTGACTGACGCCAAGGGCTTGTTTGCCAGCGCTTGCGAATACGCATGGGCCGTGGACGGTGCCCCCGGCATTGTCTACACCCTGGACTGGAATCATCGTCCGGTGGTGCGTGAGCGCCTGCATTGGACCCACGCCGAAGCAGGCGCTGCGGCGCAGGCGTTGCTCAAGCGCACGGGCGAGTTGCACTACGAAACCTGGTATCGGCGTTTCTGGGAATTTTGCGACAGCCACTTTATCGACCGTGTCGATGGCAGTTGGCATCACGAACTCAGCCCGCATAACCAGCCCAGCAGCAAAATCTGGGGCGGCAAGCCCGACCTGTACCACGCCTGGCAAGCGGTAGTGCTGCCTGCACTGCCCTTGGCACCCAGCATGACCAGCGCTTTGGGCCGAGGGCTTTATGTCACAAAGTGGTGACATTTGTACGTCCCTTTGTTACCTGCGCCTTGAAAATCCCTGTTTAAACTCCGTGCAGCGCAAGCTCTAGACTTGCATGCATAACAACAAGAAAAGGTATTCAGATGAACGCGATCAATCGCCTCGCCGTTGCTATTTCCATTGCCTCGTTAGCTCCCCTCAGTGTGTTTGCCGCCGACTCGAAAGGGACGGTTGAAGTGGTGCATTGGTGGACCTCCGGCGGTGAAAAAGCAGCGGTAGACGTACTGAAGGCTCAAGTTGAGAAAGATGGCTTCGTCTGGAAAGACGGTGCTGTCGCAGGTGGCGGCGGCGCCACTGCCATGACCGTGCTGAAAAGCCGCGCGGTTGCCGGCAACCCGCCAGGCGTTGCCCAGATCAAAGGCCCGGACATCCAGGAATGGGCGTCGACTGGCTTGCTCGACACGGACGTGCTCAAAGACGTCGCCAAAGAAGAAAAGTGGGACTCCCTGCTCGACAAAAAAGTCTCCGATACTGTGAAGTATGACGGTGACTACGTTGCCGTACCGGTCAACATCCACCGCGTGAACTGGCTGTGGATCAACCCGGAAGTCTTCAAAAAAGCCGGTATCACCAAGAACCCGACCACCCTCGAAGAATTCTACGCAGCCGGCGACAAGCTCAAGGCCGCAGGCTTCATTGCGCTCGCGCACGGTGGCCAGCCTTGGCAGGACAGCACTGTATTTGAAGCCGTCGTACTGTCGGTGATGGGCGCAGAGGGCTACAAAAAAGCCTTGGTTGACCTGGATAACGCTGCGCTGACCGGCCCGGAAATGGTCAAGTCGCTGACCGAGCTGAAAAAAGTCGCGACCTACATGGACGTCGACGGCAAGGGCCAGGACTGGAACCTTGAAGCAGGCAAGGTCATCAATGGCAAGGCCGGCATGCAGATCATGGGTGACTGGGCCAAGTCCGAATGGACCGCCGCCAAAAAAGTCGCCGGCAAAGACTACGAGTGCGTAGCCTTCCCGGGTACCGACAAAGCCTTCACCTACAACATCGACTCCCTGGCGGTGTTCAAGCAGAAAGACAAAGGCACCGCTGCCGGCCAGCAAGATATTGCCAAAGTCGTGCTGGGTGAAAACTTCCAGAAAGTCTTCAGCATCAACAAAGGCTCGATCCCGGTTCGGATCGACATGTTGAACAAAATGGACTCGTACGGCTTTGACTCCTGCGCGCAGACCGCTGCCAAAGACTTCCTGGCAGACGCCAAGACCGGCGGCCTGCAGCCGAGCATGGCGCACAACATGGCCACTACGCTGGCAGTACAAGGCGCGTTCTTTGACGTGGTGACCAACTTCATGAACGACCCGAAAGCCGACCCGGCCGACACCGCCAAGAAACTCGGCGCTGCGATCAAGTCGGCAAAATAATAAGGCGCAGCCTTAAGCTGCAAGCTGCAAGTTAGAAGCGGTGTGCTGTATGGCTTCTGGCTTGCAGCTTCTAACTTGTAGCTTGTAGCTTGCAACCGCCCTAAGCCCTATTTCTTTTGTTGGATTTTCCCATGAGTTCTGTTGCTGTGTTCAGCAAGGCCTCGCCGTTAGATGCATTGCAGCGCTGGCTACCTAAATTGGTGCTGGCGCCCAGCATGTTCATCGTTCTGGTGGGCTTTTACGGCTACATCCTGTGGACGTTCGTTCTGTCGTTCACCACGTCGACGTTTCTGCCAAGTTACAAATGGGCGGGGCTTGCGCAATACCAGCGGTTGTTCGACAACGATCGGTGGTGGGTGGCGAGCAAGAACCTGGCGGTTTTCGGCGGCATGTTTATCGGCATCACCTTGGTGATCGGCGTGACGCTGGCGATTTTTCTCGACCAGAAAATCCGTCGCGAAGGCTTCATTCGCACCATTTATCTGTACCCGATGGCGCTCTCGATGATCGTGACCGGTACGGCCTGGAAATGGCTGCTCAACCCGGGCATGGGCCTGGACAAACTCTTGCGTGACTGGGGCTGGGAAGGCTTCCGTCTCGACTGGCTGATCGACCCGGACCGCGTGGTCTACTGCCTGGTGATTGCCGCTGTATGGCAAGCCTCCGGTTTTATCATGGCGATGTTCCTCGCGGGCCTGCGCGGTGTTGATCAGTCGATCATTCGTGCAGCGCAGATCGACGGCGCCAGCCTGCCGCGCATCTATTGGAGCGTGGTGCTGCCAAGCCTGCGCCCGGTGTTCTTCAGTGCGGTGATGATCCTCGCGCACATCGCCATCAAGAGCTTCGACCTGGTAGCGGCAATGACCGCCGGCGGTCCGGGCTACTCGTCCGATTTGCCTGCGATGTTCATGTACTCGTTCACCTTCAGTCGTGGCCAGATGGGCATGGGCTCGGCCAGTGCAATCCTGATGCTCGGCGCGATCCTCGCGATCATCGTGCCTTACCTGTACTCCGAGCTGAGGACCAAGCGTAATGACTAGTCTCGCTAACAAACCGGCCATCAGCCTGAGTCGCATCGCGATTTACGCGGTGCTGATCCTCGCGGTGCTGCTGTACCTGGTGCCGCTGGTGGTGATGTTGCTGACCAGCTTCAAATCCCCGGAAGACATCAGCACCGGCAACCTGCTGAGCTGGCCGACCGTGGTCACCGGTATTGGCTGGGTCAAGGCCTGGGCCACGGTTGATGGCTACTTCTGGAACTCGATCAAGATCACCGTTCCGGCGGTGCTGATTTCCACCGCCATCGGTGCGCTGAACGGCTACGTGCTGTCGTTCTGGCGCTTCCGGGGTTCGCAGTTGTTCTTCGGTTTGCTGCTGTTCGGTTGCTTCCTGCCGTTCCAGGCCGTGCTGCTGCCGGCCTCGTTCACCCTCGGCAAGATGGGCCTGGCCAGCACCACCACCGGCCTGGTGTTTATCCATGTGGTCTACGGCCTGGCGTTCACCACGCTGTTCTTCCGTAACTACTATGTGAGCATTCCGGATGCGCTGATCAAAGCCGCGCGCCTCGACGGAGCCGGTTTTTTTACGATCTTCCGCCTGATCATCCTGCCGATGTCGACGCCGATCATCATGGTCTGCCTGATCTGGCAGTTCACTCAGATCTGGAACGACTTCCTGTTCGGTGTGGTGTTCTCCAGTGGTGACTCGCAGCCGATTACGGTAGCGCTGAACAACCTGGTCAACACCAGCACCGGGGCCAAGGAATATAACGTGGACATGGCGGCGGCGATGATCGCCGGGCTGCCGACCCTGCTGGTCTATGTGATCGCAGGCAAGTATTTCGTGCGCGGCCTCACGGCCGGCGCGGTCAAGGGGTAATCATGGCTACGCTTGAACTTCGCAATGTAAACAAGACCTATGGCGCCGGCCTGCCCGACACCTTGAAGAACATCGAACTGTCGATCAAAGAAGGCGAATTCCTGATTCTGGTCGGCCCTTCGGGTTGCGGCAAATCCACGCTGATGAACTGCATCGCCGGGCTTGAAACCATTACCGGCGGCGCCATCATGATCGGTGACCAGGACGTCAGCGGCATGAGCCCCAAGGACCGCGACATCGCCATGGTGTTCCAGTCCTACGCGCTGTACCCGACCATGAGCGTGCGCGAGAACATCGAGTTCGGCCTCAAAATTCGCAAGATGAGCCAGACCGACATCGACGCCGAAGTCGCGCGCGTGGCCAAGCTGTTGCAAATCGAACACCTGCTTAACCGCAAGCCGGGCCAACTTTCCGGCGGCCAGCAACAGCGTGTGGCCATGGGCCGTGCCTTGGCGCGTCGGCCGAAGATCTACCTGTTCGACGAACCGTTGTCCAACCTCGACGCCAAATTGCGCGTTGAGATGCGCACCGAAATGAAGTTGATGCACCAGCGTCTGAAAACCACCACCGTCTACGTCACCCACGACCAGATCGAAGCGATGACCCTGGGCGATAAAGTGGCGGTAATGAAGGACGGCATCATTCAGCAATTTGGTACGCCGAAAGAGATTTACAACGACCCGGCCAACCTTTTTGTGGCAAGCTTTATCGGTTCACCACCGATGAACTTCATTCCTCTGCGCCTGCAACGCAAGGACGCTCGCCTGGTGGCCGTGCTCGACAGCGGCCAGGCTCGTTGTGAGTTGCCGCTGAGCATGAACGACGCCGGCCTTGAAGACCGCGATGTGATCCTGGGCCTGCGCCCGGAGCAAATCGTGCTGGCGACCGGCGAGGGCAATGGTTCGTCGAGTATCCGCGCCGAAGTTCAGGTCACTGAACCGACCGGCCCGGACACGCTGGTGTTCGTGCAGCTCAACGACACCAAGGTGTGCTGCCGGTTGGCGCCGGATGTTGCTCCGCAGGTTGGCGAGACCCTGACCCTGCAGTTCGACCCGGCCAAGGTATTGCTGTTCGATGCCAAGACCGGCGAGCGCCTCGGTACCGTCGCTGCGTTGCCTGTGCCGGAGATCGCCGGGCTTGCCCGCGATGGCGCTACAGCGCTGTAAAAACGAATAAGTTGTTGTTTTAATTGAAAAAAAAGTAAACCGCGTTAGATAAAAACAGTTTAATAACAATAAAGACGAGGATGTAGGGATGAAAAAGCACCAGAACAATACCCGGCTGATCTGCCAACTGTCAGCAGCCGCCGCCCTTGTACTGTCCGCCAATGCGATGGCGGCCGATGCATTCAGCGCTGATTCCAAGTGGATGACCGGCGATTGGGGCGGCGAGCGTACCAAGCTGATCGAGCAAGGTATCGACATCAAGGCTGACTACGTGGGCGAAGTTGGCGGCAACCTGCACGGTGGCTTCAACAACGACAAAACTGCCCGTTACGCCGACCAGTTCGGTCTGGGCGTAGCACTGGACCTGCAAAAGCTGTGGGGCTGGGATAACACCCAGGCCAAGATCCAGCTGACCAACCGTAATGGCCAGAACATTTCCAATGACCGTATTGGTGACCCGCGCGCCGGCACCTTGAGTTCGTCTCAAGAAGTGTATGGCCGAGGCCACATGGTGCGTCTGACGCAGTTCTGGATTCAGCACCAGATGTTCGACAACAAGTTGGACGTGAAACTCGGTTACTTCGGTGAAGGCGAAGACTTCAACACCTTCCCGTGCGACTTCCAGAACCTGTCGTTCTGCGGTTCGCAGGTCGGTAACTATGTAAACACCTGGTACAACTGGCCAGTCAGCCAGGCGGCTATCCGCGTGAAGTACAACATCACGCCTGAGCTGTATGCGCAAATCGGTGCCTACAACCAGAACCCATCACAGCTGGAGCACGGCAACGGCTTCAAGCTCAGCGGCAGCGGCACCAAGGGCACCGTGATTCCGGTGGAATTGGTCTGGTCGCCGAAGGTTAACAACCTGCCGGGCGAATACCGTGTGGGTTACTACAAAAGCGCCGCCGACGCTGCCGACGTACGTGAAGACGTTAACGGCAACGACGCTGCCACCACAGGCCAGGCCTACCGTACCCACAGCAGCAAAAAAGGCTACTGGTTCGTTGCCCAACAGCAACTCACCACGCATAACGGCGACGCTTCGCGCGGCCTGAACATCGCTGCCAACGCTACGTTCCACGACAAGGAAACCAACCTCGTCGACAACTATCAGTCGCTGATGCTGGTGTACAAAGGCCCATTCGATGCTCGTCCAAAAGATGACGTCGGCATCGGCGCTGCGCGTTTGCACGTCAACGATGACGTGAGAAAGAACGCCGAGTTGTCCAACGATGCGGGTGGGTTTACCGACTACAGCCAGGCCGGTTTCTCGCCACTGCGATCTACCGAATACAACTATGAAGTCAACTACGGCTTCCACGTTACCAACTGGCTGACCGTGCGCCCTAACCTGCAATACGTCACCCACCCGGGCGGCGTGGACAAAGTCGACAACGCGCTGGTAGCGGGCCTGAAAATTCAGTCTCAGTTCTAACGCTGTTGCGATAAGCTCCTTCTCTCTGTGCGCATTTTGCGGGTAGCCATGGCTACCCGCTTTTTTTGCGTTGCACTGTGAAGATATTCAGGACCGTGGCACATGCATGAGCATCCGCTGCAACGCTTTTTCAAGTCCCTGCGCGAGCAACCGGTGTTCGCTTGGGAGCGCTTTCAGATGCGTGACGTGTTGGTGATCGACCATCCACTGTGCCAGGCGGTGTTCAGTCGCCAGGGCGCGCAGTTACTGCACTTCCAGCCGCGAGGTCAAAAACCCTGGCTGTGGTGCGCAGCCAAATGGCCACAAGTCGGCGCCATTCGTGGCGGTGTGCCGGTGTGCTGGCCGTGGTATGGGCGCCATCCGTGCGAAAACGCGTGGCCATCGCATGGCTGGGCGCGTTTGATCGACTGGAAATTGCTCCACAGCAGCACCGCCGACGACGGCGTGCGCCTGCACTGGCAGTTGCAGCTGTGCGACTGGCAGGTCGACCTGCACGCGCACTTGGGCGAAACCCTGGAACTGCGCCTGTGCACCGAGCATCAGGACGAACTGCCGTGCCAACTGAGCCATGCTTTGCACGCCTATTGGCGGATTGGCAACGTCGGCGAGGTAGCGCTGTCTGGGCTCGATGGCGCACAAGGTTATGACCAACTCAATCGTCAGGTTTGCCAGCAGGAAGGCGAGTTGCGCGTGGAGGGCGGGTGCCAGCGGGTGTTTCAGCACGACGGTGAATTGCACCTCAAAGACCACGCCTGGCAGCGCGAACTGTGCATCGACACCGGCAACAGCGCCGACACCGTGGTGTGGCACCCCGGCCGGCAGCCGTTGCTCGGCGTGAGCTTCAATGAGGCGTCGGGGTTTGTGTGCGTAGAGTCGGCGATGGCGGGCGCCAGCCTGGCGCCGGGGGAGAGGGCGCATTTGAGTTTGCAGGCCAGGGCTGGGGTTTAGCGGGGTGGCTGATGGCCCCATCGCGAGCAAGCCCCACAGTTGACGGTATTCCACGCTGGAACTCGGTCAAAATGTGGGAGCGGGCTTGCTCGCGATGAGGCCAGTACCATCACTACACCTTCAGGCCTAGTTAAACTCATCCCCCACCGGATACCGGCTGTCATTCAAGCTCTCTTTGATCTTGCGCAAATGCGGCTGGAAATCCACGCCACGGCGCAATGTCATGCCCGTCGCCAACACATCCAGCACCGTCAGCTGGATGATCCGCGAGGTCATCGGCATGTAGATGTCGGTGTCTTCGGGCAGCGGAATATTCAGGCTCACCGTACTGGCTTTGGCCAGCGGCGAGTTCTCTGCGGTTACGCCCAGCACCGAAGCACCGTTTTCCCGCGCGATACGCGCCACTTCCACCAGCTCGCGGGTGCGCCCGGTGTAGGAAATAATCACGAACAACTCGCCCGTGTGGGCCACCGACGCGAGCATGCGCTGCATCAGCACGTCGGCATGCGCGGTGACGGCCAGGTTGAAGCGGAAGAACTTGTGCAGCGCATCCATCGCCACCGGTGCCGAAGCGCCGAGACCGAAGAAGTGGATCTGCCGCGCCTGAATCAACAAGTCTACGGCTTTGCTGATCAGGGCTGGGTCCAGCGCCTGGCAGGCGCTGTCGAGCGAGGCAATCGCGCTGCCGAAAATTTTCTGGGTGTAGGCCTCGGGGTTATCATCGGCCTCAACGGCGCGGCTGACATACGCCGCACCACTGGCCAAACTTTGCGCCAGCTGCAATTTAAGTTCAGGGTAACCGCTGACGCCGAACGAACGACAGAAGCGGTTGACCGTCGGTTCACTGACCGAGGCGGCTTGAGCGAGGGCGGCGATCGAGAAGCGTGTGGCCTGCTGCGGGTTGAGCAGGATGACTTCAGCAACTTTACGTTCAGCCTTGTTGAGTTCTTCGAGGCGGTTCCGGATCTGCTCCAGAAGATTTCGCACGCGGTCCATTCAGTCTTCCTTCGGGCGACGATGCAAATAAAAGGTGGCAACTAATCGATGAGTGGCCTTTTGCGGTGGCCTATCCTACTGAGGGTAGCTGAACACCACCACTCGCAATGCGTAATTCGGGAATATGTTGTGGTTATTACTACATTTTCCCTTGAGTGATGCCTTGAAAAAAGGTATTTGTAGCTTAACTTGATAAAAGAACAAACATCATGCCTTCGATAACCGTAGAACCCTGCACCTTTGCCCTGTTTGGCGCGTTGGGTGATCTGGCGCTTCGCAAGTTATTTCCTGCCCTCTATCAACTTGATGGCGCCGGGCTCCTGCACGACGACACGCGCATTCTGGCCCTGGCCCGTGAAGCCGGTTCCGAGCAGCAACACATGGCGCATATCGAAAAAGAATTGCGCAATTATGTCGGCAAGCAACTCGACGAAGGCATCGCCCAGCGGTTTCTGGCGCGCCTGACCTACGTGCACGTCGACTTCTTGAAGGCTGACGACTACGTGGCCCTGGCTGAAATCGCTGGCACCGAGCAGCGTCTGATTGCCTACTTCGCCACCCCGGCGGCGGTGTATGGCGCGATCTGCGAAAACCTGTCCAAGGTCGGCCTGGCGGAAAACACCCGCGTGGTCCTCGAAAAACCCATCGGTTCGGACCTGGAGTCGTCGCGCAAGGTCAACGACGCCGTGGCGCAGTTTTTCCCGGAAAACCGCACCTACCGCATTGACCACTACCTGGGCAAAGAGACCGTCCAGAACCTGATCGCGCTGCGTTTTGCCAACAGCCTGTTCGAAACCCAGTGGAACCAGAACTACATCTCCCACGTTGAAATTACCGTGGCCGAGCAAGTAGGCATCGAGGGGCGCTGGGGTTACTTCGACAAGGCCGGCCAACTGCGCGACATGATCCAGAACCACCTGCTGCAACTGCTTTGCCTGATCGCCATGGACCCGCCGGCTGACTTGTCCGCCGACAGCATCCGTGACGAGAAGGTCAAGGTGCTCAAGGCCCTGGCGCCGATCAGCCCGGACGGCCTGACCACCCAAGTGGTGCGCGGCCAATACATCGCCGGTTACAGCGCTGGCAAGGCGGTGCCGGGTTACCTCGAAGAAGAGAATTCCAACACCCAGAGCGACACCGAAACCTTCGTGGCCCTGCGTGCCGATATTCGCAACTGGCGTTGGGCCGGTGTGCCGTTCTACTTGCGTACCGGCAAGCGCATGCCGCAAAAGCTGTCGCAGATCGTTATCCACTTCAAGGAACCGTCGCACTATATTTTCGCCCCGGAGCAGCGCTTGCAGATCAGCAACAAGCTGATCATCCGCCTGCAGCCGGACGAAGGTATTTCATTGCGCGTGATGACCAAGGAGCAGGGCCTGGACAAGGGCATGCAACTGCGCAGCGGGCCGTTGCAACTGAATTTTTCCGACACCTATCGCAGCGCGCGGATTCCCGATGCCTACGAGCGGTTGTTGCTGGAAGTAATGCGCGGCAATCAGAACCTGTTTGTTCGCAAAGATGAAATCGAAGCCGCGTGGAAGTGGTGTGACCAGTTGATCGCCGGGTGGAAAAAATCCGGCGATGCGCCCAAGCCGTACGCGGCGGGTTCCTGGGGGCCGATGAGCTCGATAGCACTGATCACGCGGGATGGGAGGTCGTGGTATGGCGATATCTGAATTGAAACTGCCTCAGGGCGTCAGCGCTCATGAGTACCGTACGCCCGCATTGCTCGCGGACGGCTTGGCCAATGACGTGGCCGAGCAACTGCGCGCGGCCATCAGTGCGCGTGGCGAGGCGACGTTGGTGGTGTCCGGTGGCCGCAGCCCCGTGGCGTTCTTCCTGAACCTGGCCAAACAAGGCCTGGACTGGTCCAAAGTCACCATCACCCTGGCCGACGAGCGTTGGGTGCCGGTGGAACACGCCGACAGCAACGCTGGCCTGTTGAAGAAATACCTGCTGCAAGGCCCAGCGGCCAAGGCCAGGTTTTTGAGCCTGTACAACGTTGCCGCGAACCTTGAAGACGCCGCCGAACTGGCCGATCGCCAATTGGCAGAGCTGCCGGGCATTGATGTGCTGGTGCTCGGCATGGGCGATGACGGCCACACGGCGTCGCTGTTCCCCAACAGCCCGAACCTGAACGAAGCCCTGCAGGCTGACGGTACTCGCCGTTGCTGGCCAATGCTGGCGCCGACCGTGCCGCATCAGCGCTTGACCATGAGTCGCGCGTTGCTGGCCACCGCGCATTACACCGTGCTGTCGATTTCCGGCAGCTCGAAGTTGACCACCTTGAGCGCCGCGCTGGCCAGTGATGACATTGCTGCCATGCCGATTCGCGCGTTTTTGCAACCTACATTAGAGATTTACTGGTGCCCATGAGCCAAGGATCAGCCGCTATGAAAAGCCCTCAACCTACCGTGTCCATGGCGAATAAAGTTGCCCTGATCGACAGCCTCTGCGCCAAGGCGCGGATCCTGCCGGTCATCACCATCGCCCGCGAACAGGACATCCTGCCGCTGGCCGATGCCTTGGCAGCCGGTGGTTTGACCGCATTGGAAGTGACCCTGCGCTCCGAGTTTGGCCTCAAGGCCATTCAGGTGCTGCGCGAGCAACGCCCGGAACTCTGCACAGGCGCCGGCACCGTGCTCGACCGCCATATGCTTGAAGCGGCCGAGGTCGCCGGCTCGCAATTTATCGTCACCCCCGGCATCACCCGCGACCTGCTGGAAGCCTCGGTGCACAGCCCTGTTCCGTTGCTGCCGGGCATCAGCAATGCCTCCGGCATCATGGAAGGCTACGGCCTGGGTTATCGCCGCTTCAAGCTGTTCCCGGCTGAAGTCAGCGGCGGCGTCGCGGCGATCAAAGCCCTCGGCGGCCCGTTCGGCGAAGTCAAATTCTGCCCAACTGGCGGTGTTGGCCCGGCCAACATCAAGCAGTACATGGCGTTGAAAAACGTGATGTGCGTAGGCGGCAGCTGGATGCTCGACCCTGAGTGGGTCAAAAACGGCGACTGGGCACGCATCCAGGAAGTCACCGCGCAGGCGCTGGCGCTGCTGGATTGATCTGATTCACCGAATCGTTGTTGCTGTGCTTAACGGCATTTTTGCGGTGCACTTGGTCGGTGCGCCGCTTTTTTTTGCCTGCAGAAAACCTCAGGCTTCACACGCATCCAACTGTGGGAGGGGGCTTGCTCCCGATGGCCTCAACGCGGTGTGCCTGGCCTACAGAGGTGCCTGCATCGCGAGCAAGCCCGCTCCCACAATTAATCGGTGCGCCGCTTTTTTTTGCCTGCAAAAAACCTCAGGCTTCACACCCGTCCAACTGTGGGAGGGGGCTTGCTCCCGATGGCCTCAACGCGGTGTGCCTGGCCTACAGAGGTGCCTGCATCGCGAGCAAGCCCGCTCCCACAATTAATCGGTGCGCCGCTTTTTTTGCCTGCAGAAAACCTCAGGCTTCACACGCATCCAACTGTGGGAGGGGGCTTGCTCCCGATGGCCTCAACGCGGTGTGCCTGTGATACAGAGGTGCCTGCATCGCGAGCAAGCCCGCTCCCGCAATTACTCGGTGCGCCGCTTTTTTTGCCTGCAAAAAACCTCAGGCTTCACACGCATCCAACTGTGGGAGGGGGCTTGCTCCCGATGGCCTCAACGCGGTGTGCCTGGTATACAGAGGTGCCTGCATCGCGAGCAAGCCCGCACAATTAATCGGTGCGCCGCTTTTTTTTGCCTGCAGAAAACCTCAGGCTTCACACGTATCCAACTGTGGGAGGGGGCTTGCTCCCGATAGCCTCAACGCGGTTTGCCTGGCCTACAGAGGTGCCTGCATCGCGAGCAAGCCCGCTCCCACAATTAATCGGTGCGCCGCTTTTTTTTGCCTGCAGAAAACATCAGGCTTCACACGCATCCAACTGTGGGAGGGGGCGTGCTCCCGATAGCCTCAACGCGGTGTGCCTGTGATACAGAGGTGCCTGCATCGCGAGCAAGCCCGCTCCCACAGTTACTCGCTGCTCAGTTCGGTGATTGCGTTGACCAGCGCACCCATGTCCGCCGCCGATGTCACCAAGCCCGGCGTTACCCGGATACAACTGCCGAACGCGGCGCCCGTGCGCGTAGTGGTAAACAGCGCGTACTCATTGAGCAACCGGTCTGCCATCGCTTGCTGATCGCGCCCGATAAACTTGAACGCAGTGATCCCGCAATATAACTGCGGGTCGTCCGGGGTCAGCACTTCAATGCCTGGCAACGGCCGCACCTGGCTCACCCACACATCGCGCAAATAATTGACCCGCGCGCCTTTGGCCGCCGAGCCGCCCAAGGCGCGATGCTCTTCAAACACCCGTGGCAAGGTCATCAGTGCCGCAAAATTCGGCGTGCTGTAAGACGTGCGTGCACGCACGTCGGTGGCGGGGTAGTGAAACTCGCCCATGTCCGGGTCGATGTCGGCCAAGCGCTCCGGGGCGATGTACATAAAACCCAGGGTCAGCGGCGCGCCAATCCATTTATGCAGGTTAAAGCCCGCGAACTGAATGCCCAATTGGGCGAGGTTGAACTCGATCTGGCCCAAGGCATGCGCGCCGTCGAGTATCACGTCCACGCCATGTTCACGCGCCGCCTGTGCAATCGCCTCAACCGGCATCACCAGGCCGGTGCGGTGGGTAACATGGGTTAACGCCATCAGCTTGAGGCGCGGGTGCCGCACGAACGCATCACGATAGGTCTGCACCAGGCTGTCGAAACTCGCCGGGTGCGTGTGGCACACCTCGATCACTTCCACCCCGCGCGCACCTGCCAGCCAACGCATGGCGCCTTTGACCGTGTCGTACTCCAAGTCGCTGATCAGCACCTGGTCGCCCGGCACCAAGCGGTTGTAGTTGCGGATCAGCGATTGCAACGCCTCAGTGGCGTTGCGGGTGAAGGCCACCGACGCGGGGTCGACGTTGATCAACTCGGCCAGTTGACGGCGAATCTCGAGGTTTTCGCCTTGTTCGAAGCGCTGGCGCACATACACCGCGTTGCTGCGGTTGATAAACGCCACGTGCTCCAGGTACTGCGTTTGCACCGCACGGCTCATACGTCCGAAATAGCCGTTTTCCAGATTGATCGGTCCGGGCTCCAGTTCGTAGCGCCCGGCGATGGCTTGCCAGTGAGTTTCGTTATCAGCATTCCTTGGCATGGCGGGGCTCTCACTCAATGGCGGGGGGCGGGTTTAGCGTGTTTCAGGCGCAGCGGTTCAAGCAGTTCGGCCAGGCCGTTGCTATCGATTTCCTGCATCAACGCCAGCAGACCGCCCAGTTCGCCGTGCGGGAAGCCTTCACGGGCAAACCAATTCAGGTACGGGCCTGGCAGGTCGGCGATGATCCTTCCCTTGTACTTGCCGAAGGGCATTTGGCGGGTGATCAGCAGTTCGAGTTTTTCGGGGTTCATGGGCTTCGTGCGGTTGAGGCGAGGTGTTCGAAAATACAGGCATTCTGCATGAAGGCCAAATGACAGATCATGCAAAAAACGCACATGCAGATGGTTCAACTAATCGTAAGTTATTGAAATATATAATTAAAATAGTTTTTAAAAAGCTGGCACGAGGGCTGCAATCATTCATGCAAGCTTTCTCAACCCACATAAGGAATTGAAAAATGACCGACATCAACAAAGAATCGATCTCCGTACTGAACGACCTGATCGAAACCAGCATCGACGGCCAGAAAGGCTTCCAAGAGTGTGCTGAAGACATCAAGCACCCAGAACTTAAAGCCCTGTTCGCCAAGCGTTCAGCTGATTGCGCCACCGCCGCTGCTGAATTGAAAACCGCTGTAAAAGCCTTGGGCGGTGACCCGGAAGATTCCGGCAGTGTTGCTGGCGCTCTTCACCGCGGCTGGGTCGACGTGAAGTCGATGGTGACCGGTAAAGACGAAGAAGCGGTATTGAACGAAGCAGAGCGCGGTGAAGACCACGCACTGAAGGCTTACAAAGAAGCCATCGAGAAAATCAACAAGCACAATCTGCTGGGCATTCGTGATTTGGTTGAGCGTCAGTTCCACGGCGCACAACGCAACCACGACCAGGTAAAAGCTCTGCGTAACCAGGCTCGCGCTCAGTCGTAAGCCCTGCGCTGTAACAAAAAGTGGGAAGGGGGAAACCCCCTCCCACTTTTTTTTGCATTAGCCTGCAGCGCAAATGTGGGAGGGGGTTTGCTCCCGATAGCACTGTATCCGTCACTGTATTCGGTGGCTTATACACCGCAATCGGCAGCCAGCTCCCTCCCGCTTTGTTCTGCACTCAGCCAATGCTGATCGGTGGCAGCTCGGTCAGTGTCACCACCTGCTGCTTGCGCGGTGCCAGGATTTCCGCCTCGCCGTCTACTACCAGCTCGTCGCGCTGGTTGAATACGCGGGTGGCGATGCGCACGCGAAACTTGGGCAGCTTTTCGAGGATTTCCAGACGTACGGTCAGGGTGTCGCCGATTTTCACCGGTTTTTGAAAGCTCATCTGCTGGCCGATGTAGATGGTGCCCGGCCCAGGCAGCTCGCAGGCAACCGCCGCGCTGATCAGGGCGCCGCTGAACATACCGTGAGCGATACGCTCCTTGAACATGGTCGCCTTGGCGTACTCGGCATCCAGGTGCACTGGGTTGTGGTCGCCGGACATCGCGGCAAACAGCTGGATGTCACGCTCTTCGACAGTCTTGGTGTAGCTGGCGGTCTGGCCGACTTCGAGGGCTTCGTACGGGGTGTTGCTAACCTGAGTCATCTAAAGGTGCATCCTGTGGCTAATCGGTAATTTAATTGACTGACTTTAAACGGCGTATTTTAAACGAGAAGTCATTCACTGCGGGCCGGCCTGCGCAACGCCAGAGCCTGGTCGAGCCAGGTCAGCACATCCGCTGTGACTTCATCGCGGTTGGTTTCGTTGAACACTTCGTGACGCGCCTGCGGGTAGACATTTAAGTGCACGTTCTGGCAGCCGGCCTCACGCAGCGCATGGGCCAGGCTTTTGAGACGCTTGCCCTCACTCACCGGATCACATTCACCGCCGATCACCAGAATCGGCAGGCCTGGATCAATCTGCGCGAGATTGGACGCTTTGCTGATTTGCTGCAAGCCACCCAACAGGTCGACCCACAGTTGATTGGTACAGCGGAACCCGCAGAGTGGGTCGTTGATGTACTTATCCACCTCGCTCGGGTCGCGGCTGAGCCAGTCAAACGCGGTGCGGTTGGGCTTGAACGCTTTGTTGAACGAGCCAAAGGACAGAAAGTCGATCAAGCCACTGCGCCCACGTAGGCCCTGGCGCGACCGTTCAAGGCGCGCAATCAGCCGCGCCGCGCGGTACAGCGCCACCGGCTGGAAATTCGAACCGCTGAGAATCGCCCCATTCAGGCTGGCGCTGTGGTGCAACAGGTAGGCTTGGGCGATATAGCTGCCCATGCTGTGGCCCAACAAAATGATCGGCAGCCCCGGCTGCTGTTGGCCAATGTGTTGGTTGAGGCTGGCGAGGTCGCCGACGACTGTGTTCCAGCCATCGTGTTCGGCATACAACCCTAGCGTGCCTTGGTCGGCGGTACGGCCGTGACCGCGCTGGTCTGCTGCATACACGCCGTAACCTGCGTTGCACAACGCTTGGGCCAGGCGCGCGTAGCGCCCGCTGTGCTCGGCCATGCCGTGGCACAGCATCACCAAGGCCTTGGGCGGGCCATCGGGCAGCCATTGATTGACGTACAGGCGGCTCTGGTCATTCGCGGTCAGCCAGAAGGTGCTGTGGTGCATGGCGGCTCCTTTGCTCAGGGGGATTGCAGTGTATAGCTCAGCGCATGAGACGCGCCTGATCAGTGCAAGCCGTTGTAGGAAGATTCACGCAATAAATGAGGCTCTTTCCTGTATTGCCTGGTTGGCCATAGCTGCTACCGTCCCCAAGAGCTCCGCTTTTTAGCAGCACACTTTTATAGCTGCAGCGGCCGGACACACTCAGGTAAGAGGACAAGAATAATGCAACCTGACTTCTGGAATGACAAACGCGCGGTGGGCGTTCCCAGCCACATCGACCTCACCGCCTACACGTCGGTGATCGAAGTCTTCGAGCGCTCTTGCAAGGCGTTTGCCGACCGTCCGGCGTTCAGCAACATGGGCATCACCCTGACGTACGCCGAGCTTGAGCGCCAGAGTGCGGCGTTCGCAGCTTACCTGCAACAGCACACCGACCTTAAACCCGGTGAGCGCATCGCCGTGCAGATGCCCAACGTGCTGCATTACCCGATTGCCGTGTTTGGCGCACTGCGCGCCGGGTTGATCGTGGTCAATACCAACCCGCTGTACACCCCGCGCGAGATGCGCCACCAGTTCAAGGATGCCGGCGTGCGTGCGCTGCTCTACCTCAACCTGTTCGGTTCGCGCGTACAGGAAGTGTGCGCCGACACCGAGATCGACTACTTGATCGAAGCCAGGATGGGCGACTTGATGCCCGCCGCCAAAGGCTGGCTGATCAACACCGTGGTCGACAAGGTTAAAAAGATGGTCCCGGCCTACACGTTGCCACGCGCCGTGTCGTTCAAGCGCGCGTTGCGCATGGGCGCCGGGCTGGGTGTGACTCGCCACCCGGTGACCCTGGACGACATCGCCGTGTTGCAATACACCGGCGGCACTACCGGCCTGGCCAAGGGCGCGATGCTGACCCACGGTAACCTGGTGGCGAACATGCAACAGGTGCGCGCCTGCATGTCGCAGACCGACGAGCACGGCCACCCGCTGATCAAGGAAGGGCAGGAGGTGATGATCGCGCCGCTGCCGCTTTATCACATCTATGCATTCACCGCGCATTGCATGTGCATGATGGTGTCCGGCAACCATAACGTGCTGATCACCAACCCTCGCGACATTGGCGGCTTTATCAAGGAACTGAAAAAGTGGCGTTTTACCGGGCTGCTCGGGTTGAACACCTTGTTTGTGGCGTTAATGGACCACCCGGACTTCAAGCACCTGGATTTCTCCCATCTGAAGCTCACCAACTCCGGCGGTACGGCGCTGATCAAGGCCGTCGCCGAGCGCTGGCAGCAGGTTACCGGCTGTGCGATCAGCGAGGGCTACGGCCTGACCGAAACTTCACCGGTGGCCAGCACCAACCCGTATGGCAATAAATCGCGCCTGGGCACCGTGGGTATTCCGGTGCCAGCCACGGCAATGAAGGTGATTGATGATCAAGGCGTCGAGTTGCCCTTGGGCGAGCGCGGCGAATTGTGCATCAAAGGTCCGCAAGTCATGAAGGGCTACTGGCAGCAACCCGCCGCGACTGCCGAGGCGCTGGACGCCGAGGGCTGGCTCAAGACCGGCGACATTGCGGTGATCGATGATGACGGCTTTGTGCGCATCGTCGACCGCAAAAAGGACCTGATCATCGTCTCGGGTTTCAATGTGTACCCCAACGAAATCGAAGAAGTGATGATGGCCCACCCGGCCGTGGCCAATTGCGCGGTAATCGGCGTGCCGGATGAACGCACGGGGGAGGCGGTAAAGCTGTTTGTGGTGGCGCGCGCCCAAGGTCTGAACCTTGAGGAGTTGAAGGTGTACTGCAAGGCTAACTTCACGGGATACAAGGTGCCCAAACATATTGTGTTGCGCGACGCGTTGCCAATGACCCCGGTGGGCAAAATTCTGCGTCGGGAGCTGCGCGACATAGCGTGATCTGAAATGCGCTCAAACTGTGGGAGGCGGCTTGCTGCCGATTGCAATGGAACAGTCACCAGATGTATCGACTGACCTGGCGCAACCGGCAGCAAGCCCCCTCCCACAATGCTGTTTATCGTCCTGAAATGCCCGTTCCAGAGGTCTTTTTGGCGTTATAGAATTTTTGCTCTAAAAGTGACTATTAAACATTCTTGAGTCATGTTTATGACTGTAGAGCCCTATTTTGGCTCTAGGCGGCCCTTGGCAAAGCTGCTACTCTCGGCGCGCTTTGTGACGCCTCGGCCTGCTCTAACGCGCCGGGCGCACTTAAAAAAACATACACCAATAATAATCGCATCAAATGCGATGATGAATTCGCGTCGCTGAGGAGTGGGCTTCCATGAATGAAGACTTTTGGAAGGATAAGTACCCCGCCGGGATTGCTGCAGAGATCAATCCAGACGAGTATCCTAATATTCAGGCGGTACTGAAACAGTCCTGCCAGCGCTTCGCCAACAAACCGGCTTTCAGCAACCTGGGCAAGACAATCACCTACGGTGAACTGTACGAATTGTCCGGCGCGTTCGCCGCCTACCTGCAACAGCATACCGACTTGAAGCCTGGCGATCGAATCGCCGTGCAACTGCCCAACGTCCTGCAATACCCGGTTGCGGTGTTCGGCGCCATCCGCGCCGGCCTGATCGTGGTCAACACCAACCCGCTGTACACCGCGCGGGAAATGGAACACCAATTTAAAGACTCCGGGGCCAAGGCTCTGGTCTGCCTGGCCAACATGGCCCACTTGGCGGAAAAGGTCGTGCCCAAAACCGACGTCAAGTACGTGATCGTCACCGAAGTCGCCGACCTGTTGTCGCCGTTCAAGCGCCTGCTGATCAACAGCGTCATCAAGTACGTGAAAAAAATGGTGCCGGCTTATCACCTGCCCAAGGCGATCAAGTTCAACGACGTGCTGGCCAAAGGGCATGGCCAGGCGGTCAACGATGCCTGCCCAGCCAGCAATGATGTGGCCGTGTTGCAATACACCGGCGGCACCACCGGCGTTGCCAAGGGCGCGATGCTTACCCACCGCAACCTCGTCGCCAACATGCTGCAATGCAAGGCATTGATGGGCTCCAACCTGAATGAAGGTTGCGAGATATTGATCACGCCGCTGCCGCTGTATCACATTTATGCCTTCACCTTTCATTGCATGGCGATGATGCTGATCGGCAACCACAACGTCCTGATCAGCAACCCGCGCGACTTACCGGCGATGGTCAAGGAACTGTCGAAGTGGAAGTTCAGCGGCTTTGTCGGCCTGAATACCTTGTTTGTGGCGCTGTGCAACCACGAAGGCTTCCGCAAGCTGGATTTCTCTGCGCTGAAAGTCACGCTGTCAGGCGGCATGGCGCTGCAACTGGCGGCGGCCGAGCGTTGGAAAGCGGTGACCGGCTGCAGCATTTGCGAAGGTTACGGCATGACCGAGACCAGCCCTGTGGCGACGGTCAACCCGATCAAACACATTCAGATCGGCACCATCGGCATTCCGGTGCCGTCGACTGTGTGCAAAGTCATCAACGATGACGGCGTCGAGTTGCCCCTGGGTGAAATCGGCGAGCTGTGTGTCAAAGGCCCGCAGGTGATGAAGGGTTACTGGCAGCGCGAAGAGGCCACCGCCGAGATCCTCGACAGCGAAGGCTGGTTGAAAACGGGTGACATTGCGATCATTCAGCCGGACGGCTTTATGCGCATCGTCGACCGTAAAAAAGACATGATTCTGGTCTCCGGTTTTAACGTTTACCCCAACGAACTGGAAGACGTACTGGCCACCTTGCCGGGCGTGCTGCAGTGCGCCGCCATCGGTGTGCCAGACGACAAGTCCGGCGAACACATCAAGATCTTCATCGTGGTCAAGCCGGGGGCTACCCTGACCAAAGACCAGGTGATGGAACACATGCGCGCCAATGTCACCGGCTACAAAGTGCCCAAGGTTGTGGAATTTCGGGATGCATTGCCGACCACTAACGTGGGCAAGATTTTGCGTCGTGAGTTGCGCGATGAAGAGCTCAAAAAGCTCGGCCTGAAAAAGTAGCGCGATCAAGCTGCAATCCAATGTGGGAGGGGGCTTGCCCCCTCCCACAATGATCATTCCCACGCAGAGCGTGGGAATGATCAGCCCGCTGCAGTTGGGTTTACTGGGCCAGGTGCGCGAAGCTCACGCCGGCGCCAGCCGGGCGCACGTCCTTCAGGAACGAATCCTTGTCTGCACTCAACTCCAGGGTGATTTCCGGGCTGCGCTTGCCTGCATTGCGCACCACCAGCCCTTCGAGTTTTTCACGCAGGAACGCCGTCGGCACCTTCAGGTGCAGCAACTGGTCGGACTCGGCGTTGTGCATCAACAAGTGAATCCACTCGTACTGGCCAACCGAAATACGCCCCACCGGCAGGTCAAACCACCAGATATTGCGTTTGCGGTCCAGGTCGGTGAAGTGGCAATTGTTCATGCCGAGTACGGCACCGCCCAGTTCCTGGTTTCTGCGAGCGATGGCCTGTGCTTTATTGAGTTTCATAACCTTCCTACGGGATCTGTTATTCAGCGTTATAGCCTGAATGTGCCGCGCATTCTCGTGGGTTGGCTGCAAAACATAAAGCCAAACCTTCTACTTGCGATGAAATGCCCGCTGAAAAATAATTGAAACTCTGCTGAACGGCTTCGGGTCAATCTTTAGGTAGTGACCAAAAACCTTAGATTGTTCTTTCGGAGAAATACCATGAGCAGCACATCTGACAAGGCAAAAGGCTTAGCGAACGAAGCTGTCGGCAACATCAAACAGGGTGTCGGCAAAGTCACCGGTAACGACAAGCTGCGTGCCGAAGGCGTGGTTCAGGAAAAGAAAGGCGAAGTGCAGAAAGCAGTCGGCGATACCAAAGACGCCGTGAAAAAAGCCACCAAGTAATTCTGAATCGCTGGCTGGTGTCACTCAGCCCGACGGCCATCCATCGATGGCCGTTTTTGTGTCATCTGTTGCAGTTAAAGTTTCGAAATTGTTTCAAGGTCGCTAAATGGGCTACCTTGGTGTAGAAAACGGCCCCTGAGTCGCCGATGAACTCGACCTTTTTGCGGCGAAAGGAGACGCTATGATTTTTCCGGTATTACAAGGCCTCAAGCTGCACAAAGTGCTGGTGCGCACCGTTACAGAGTTTCTCGATGACGAGATGCCCACCTATGCCTCGGCACTGGCCTACCAGATGCTGTTCTCATTGTTTCCTTTCCTGCTGTTTTTGATTGCCCTGATCGGTTTTCTGCACCTGCCGGACTTCTTTACCTGGCTGCGCCTGCAGTCGGAGTTAGTGCTGCCACCGCAGGCGCTGGAACAGGTCAACCCGGTCATCGATCAATTGCAGCAATCCAAGGGCGGCCTGCTCTCGGTGGGTATCGTCATCGCGTTGTGGACCGCTTCGGCGGGTGTGCGCTTGATGATGAGTGCGATGAACGCCGCTTACGACGTGGTCGAAGGTCGGCCGATCTGGAAGCGCTTTCCGCTCTCGGTTTTTTATACCGTCGGCATTGCCGGCATGCTGCTGGCTGCTGCTGCGTTGATGGTGCTCGGCCCGCAAGTGATGGAATGGCTGGCCGGGCAAATCGGCATGCAGGAATTCGTGGTCACCTTGTGGACCATCTTGCGCTGGCCGTTGATCGTGATTTTGCTGATGTTTGCCGTGGCATTGATGTACTACGTGATGCCCGATGTTGAGCAGAAATTTCGCTTTATCACCCCAGGTTCGGTGCTGGCCGTGGTGGTGTGGATCGTCGCTTCGCTGGGCTTCGGCTATTACGTGAAAACCTTCGCTGATTACAACGCCATGTATGGCAGTATCGGCGCGATTATCGTCTTGCTCCTGTACTTTTATATTTCTGCCGCCGTGCTGTTGCTGGGCGCAGAGATGAATGCCGTGATCGAACACATGTCGGCTGAAGGCAAGGATGTAGGCGAAAAAGAGTTCGACGAGAACACTCACACGGATGAGAAACAGCACGTCTCAGGCCTTGGCCGAGACCCTACCAAGCCCACCACTGACGAAGTCTGATCGATGATCCGTGAAATCCTGAAAATGGGCGATGAGCGCCTGCTGCGTATTGCTTCACCGGTTCCGCCGGAAATGTTCGACAGCCCTGAACTGTGGCAGCTGATTGACGATATGTTCCAGACCATGGAACACGTCGGCGGTGTCGGCCTGGCCGCACCGCAAATCGGCGTCGACCTGCAACTGGTGATCTTTGGTTTCGAGAGCAGTGAACGCTACCCGGACGCCCCGGCCGTGCCGCAGACTATTCTGATCAACCCGCTGATCACACCGCTCAGCCCGGTGCTGGAAGAAGGGTTTGAAGGGTGTTTGTCGGTGCCGGGTTTGCGCGGTGCCGTGGACCGTTATCAGCAGATTCGTTACGAGGGTTTTGACCCCAAGGGCGAGCCGATCACACGCGTTGCCGAGGGGTTCCATGCGCGGGTGGTGCAGCACGAGTGCGATCACCTGATTGGCCGGTTGTACCCGTCGCGGATTACTGATTTCAGCAAGTTCGGCTTTATTGAAGTGATGTTCCCGGACATGGACCCAGCGGCTGACGAGTAACCGCCAGCCCGGCAAAAGCGCTTTCTGTGGGAGTGGGATTGCTCGCGATGCAGGCACCTCGGACCATCAGGGTCACCGAGTTGACTGCATCGCGAGCAAGCCCGCTCCCACACAGGTTTACATTCGCCCCCTCTATTTAGCCGGTTTCACAAACCGCAGCGTCATTCGGTCCGACTCTCCAATCGCCACATACCTGGCCTTGTCCTGCTCGCCTAACGTCAACGTCGGCGGCAACGTCCAGACGCCGGCGGGGTAGTCTTTGGCGTCTTTCGGGTTGGCGTTGACCTCACTCTGCGCGGCCAGCGTGAACCCGGCATCGGTCGCCAGCTTCACCACTTGGGCCGTGGTCAGGTAACCGCTGTCTTTTATGGCCGCAAGGTCTGCGCCGTCTTTGGCACGGTGATCTTCCACGCCCAACACGCCGCCCGGTTTCAGCACCTGGTAGAACGCAGTGAACGTGGCGTTTGCGGTGTCGGCCGCCACCCAGTTATGCACATTGCGAAAGGTCAGCACGGCGTCGGCCGAAGCCGGTTTGCCGAACACTGGCGCTTTGGGGTTGAACTCAACCACGTGGGCCTTGGCATAACGCGCCGGGTCGGCGGCGAATTTCTTTTTCAGTGATTGTTCGGAATTGCTCGCGGCCTGCACAGCGGCGATGTAATGCCCGTGGTCCTTGAGCAATGGCGCCAGCACTTCGCTGTACCAGCCGCCTCCGGGGGTGATCTCGATGACCGTTTGTTGGGCGCGCAAGCCAAAAAACTGCAAGGTCTGCTGCGGATGCCGATAGCCGTCGCGCGCGCTGTTGGCCGGGTCGCGCCAACTGCCGGCGAGTACGCTGGCATAGTGCTGGTCGGTTATGGGTGTGTCGGCTGCCTGGCTGAACATTGGGGCGAGGAGGGCGGTGAGGGACAGAGCTGCAAAGGTCGCTTTCATGATCATCCAAAAAGTGGGCCGCTGTGCCACCGAGGCTAGCATGGGCGCTCTGTCTGCCGATCACACATTATCCAAGGTCTACCTTACTAAACGCTCTAAGCCCATCGCGATCATTGGCTTGTTGCGTTTATAGCGCGCCCACCGTTCGCTGAGCGATTGTGGCAATAGCGTGTCCTGCGTGAAGCCCATGCGCTGATACAGGCCTTCCAGGTCGGGATGGCACAACAGCCACAGCGTACCGTCCACACTGGTCGCGGCCTGCGCAATCATGCGCGCTGCCAACCCTCGGCCGCGATAGGCCGGGTCGACAAACACCCCGGTCAGCCACTGCCCGCCCACCACCGGGCTCAGGCACAGGCCGGCCACAATTTGGCTGTCGCGAGCCACCCATAAACGCCCGCCTTTCATGGCCTTCATTGACGAATCATGGCTGCGGTAAAACTTGTTCAGCAGCGGCCACAGCGGCTCTGCCAGCGGTTCGATGTGCAATTCGGGCATGGTTTTCAAGCGAGTGTTATCAAGGGCCAAAGATTATAAGCGCCTTCTGCCCGGCAATAGGTGGTATACCCACTGCTACATCCCCCTGTAAGTGGAGCATGCATCATGGCCAAAGGTATGGATTCAAAGAAAGCCGCGAAGAAAAAACCGGCAAAAACCGCCGATGAAAAACGCGCCGACAAGAAGACCAAAAAATCCGAGGCAGGCCTGTTCGGCCACTGAGTGACACGGTTGGAACCCAACGATCTGCAAGATTTCCCCGCCTCACTGCCCAGAGCAGGAAACACCTGCTCTGAGCGACTGATTACCCGTCAACGGCCACCCGGTTGCTGTTGATCGCTTGAAACCCCTTCCCCGTTTTCCTCGACCGCCGTCAGCGCTGTGTTGAAAAAAAGCCGCCTGACTAGTGGTCTTGCATAGCGCATGGGCCTGTCTATGCTCACCCATAACTGTAGATAACGTTCAGCCCATACAGCGTTTCGGATGTTGTGTGCCGTTACAGGTTTGTCAGCACTGTCCAAAATATGAATGGAATCCGCCTTCCGGCGCCGGGAATCAAGGGTGATCTGACCATGTTTAGCCGCCATCACAAATCCGACCTGCAACAAATCGAACGTTTTTCCTGTGCCCTCACCGAAACCAACGCCAAACTCGCCGCCATCAGCCGCTCCCTGGCGATGATCGAGTTCGACCGCAATGGCGTGGTACTCGACGCCAATGACAACTTTTGCAAAACCATGGGCTATAGCGCGGACGAAGTCCGCGGCAAACATCATCGGCTCTTTTGCGACGAGGCCTACACCCACACCGAGGCCTACACCCAGTTGTGGCGCGACCTTGCGCGGGGCGAGGCATTCAGCGGCACCTTCATGCGCTTGAACAAGCGCGGCCAGCAAGTATGGCTCGAAGCCAGCTACCTGCCGGTGCTGGGCAGCGATAACCGCGTGCAAAGTGTGATCAAAATAGCCTCGGACATCTCCGCGCGGGTTCACCATGAGCACGAAAACCAGAGCCTGATCGACGCCATCAGCCGCTCCATGGCGATGATCGAATTCACGCCTCAAGGCCAGATTCTCAACGCTAACGAAAATTTTCTGAGGACGGTGAACTACTCACTGGATGAAATCATTGGCCAACACCACAGTATTTTCTGCCCACGCAGCGAAGTCGAATCCCCGGCTTACAAGGCATTTTGGGCCTCGCTCAACCGCGGCGAATACCACTCCCATCGTTTCGAACGTAAAAACAAATACGGCAAAACGCTGTTTCTGGAAGCGTCTTACAACCCGATTTTCGACGCCAGTGGGCGCCTGTACAAAGTGGTGAAATTTGCCACCGACATCACCGACCAAATCACTACGTTGCGCACCGCCGCCGATTCGGCCCACGCCACGTCAGTGCAAAACGATGCCTGCGCACGCAAAGGCTCGGAGGTGGTGCAGCAAACGGTGCAGATCATCCAGGAAATTTCCCACGACCTTAACCATGCCGCACAGAGCATCGACGCGGTAAACAAGCAGTCGGACATCATCGGCGCCATCGTGCAGACCATCCGCGGCATTGCCGAGCAAACCAATATGCTGGCGCTCAATGCGGCCATCGAAGCGGCGCGGGCAGGCGAGCATGGGCGCGGGTTTGCCGTGGTAGCGGACGAGGTGCGCAGCCTCGCGGCGCGCACCAGCCTGGCCACCGTCGAGATTGTGGAGGTGGTGCGCAAAAACCACGACCTGTCGTTGAGCGCGGTGTCGAGCATGCAGTCAAGCCTGAGCCGCACAGGGCTTGGGGTGGAATTGGCGAATGAAGCGGGGCAGGTGATTCTGGAGATCCAGGAAGGTTCTCGGCACGTGGTAGATGCGATCAGTCAGTTCAATTCGACCTTGCAACTGCAATAGTCTCGCTACGCATTCAGACGAACCCTACAGAGGTGCCCCCAAACGCTACGTATAAACACTCAGATTATTTCACTGAGTGGGACGAACCATGAAGTTGCAAGGTGCCTTATTCCTTTCGTTATGCGTGCTGTCGGCTGGCGTGGTTGCAAACGATGCGGTGTTGAACAAAATCCGCGAAAACAAACAATTGGTGATCGGTTATCCGACGGAAGCCCTGCCGTTCTCTTATCAAGCCCTGGCTGGCGAACCAGTGGGTTATTCCATCGATTTGTGTCGGCGTATCGCCAATGACCTGAAGCAGAGCCTGAAGCTTGACGAGCTGGCCTTGAGCTTCAAGCCCTTGCGTTTCAAAGACCGTATCGCGGCCGTCAGCAGCGGTGCGGTGGACCTGGAATGTGGCTCCACCACCAACACGCCAGAGCGTCAGAAACAGGTCGACTTCAGCGTTTCAACCTTTGCTGCCTCGATTAAAGTGGTGAGCAGGGTGGGCGAAAAGCTCGACACCTTGCAGCAACTCAATGGCCGATCCGTGGTGATCGTCGACGGTACCACCGTGGGTGAGGTGGTTAAGCAGCTTGAAGAGCGCAAAGGCTGGAGCCTTAAAAAAGTGCATGCCAGGAACCTGACCGAGGGCTTCAAGTTGCTGGTCGACAACCAGGCCGACAGCCTGGTGTTTGATGAAGTAGTGGTTGCCCCATTAATGGCGGGCGCCGCCGAGCCTGCGCGTTATCAGTTTTTGCAGGACGTGCTGGTGGTTGAACACCTGGCGTTGATCATGCCGAAAAATAACCCCGGCTTGAAACGTATGGTGGACACCACCCTGACGGGCTTGATGGCATCAGGGGAAGCCAAAACACTCTACGTGAAATGGTTTGAGTCGCCGATTGTGGCCAAGACGCTGAATTTGAATGTGCCGTTCTCGGCCCAGATGAAGCAGATGTTCAGCGCCCCTACGGATCAGCCAGGCAAGGCGTTGTAAACATTAGTTGAGCAAGGGTGGCAGCCGGTGTGGCGCCACCCTTCAATGGCTGCGCGTTCAGAGCGCGGCCAGGGTTTCTTTCAGCGCTTGCGCCTGCGGGTCAGCGGTTTTCGCGGCTACCTGCTGTTCTTGCTGCTGCTTCACGCGATCAGCGACTTGCTTGCCAATCGCGTCCTGTTTTTCCTGCGGCATTGCCTGCACTTGTACCTCAGTCAAACCCTGTTCCTTGAGCAGTTGCTCGCGGATGCGTTCGGCCGGGGACAGCTTCATGTAGTCGCTGAAGTCGGTACGTGCGGTGCTGGTGGTCGAACCGGTTGCCGGTACATCCGTGGTTGCCGTGGTCGCCGCTGTTGTGGCTTGCAACTGCACGCGGGTTTTAGCGAACGCTTCGTCGATGCGATCGCTGGCCTTGTTCAGGTCCTTCTGCGCGGTCGGCACGGTGATGCTTTGTTGCGCCGCCTGCACGGCACCGCTGTACAACGTACTGGCAGCGGCGTTGGCCGGGTCCATGTCGGAGCGCTTGAGCTTTTCGATCGTCGACACGGCTTGAGTGTTGTTGTTAACCAGCATGGTCGGTCACCTGCGAATTTGTTCGGTGCACTACGTCCAGCAAATAGCATGCCGGGCGCCAGACTCCCGGTTTTGTTGAGTAAGGGGTGGCCGTCGCGGCAACTATTGTCGCGCAGGCGGCCAACCGTTGCCGTCAGTGGGCGATATTTTCCAACGCCAGGTTACGCGTACGCGGCCCGAACCAGCTGATGGTGATGATCACGATCAACATGCTGCTGGCGATAAACGCCAATACGCCCGGGGTGCCCAGATGTTCGAGAATAAAACCGATCAATAAACTGCTGAACACCGTGGACAAGCGGCTGAACGAATAGCAAAACCCCACCGCCCGCGCGCGGATATTGGTCGGGAACAGTTCGCCTTGGTATGAGTGATAACTGAAGCTCAGCCAAGCGTTGCAAAAGGTGATCATCACCCCGCAAATCACCAGCCCCACTGCCGTGGTTTGCAGCGCGAACAGGCTGCCGAAAATCATCGAGCCCATGGCCGAGCCGACGATCTGCCATTTGTTTTCAAAGCGGTTGGCCACCTTCACAAACAGCAACGGCCCAAGCGGGTAGGCGAGGGTGATGATAAAGGCGTACATCAAGCTATGCGTCACGCTGAGGCCCTGGCCCGAGAGCAGCGCTGGCAACCAGTTGCCGAAGCCGAAAAAACCGATGGCCTGGAACACATGGAACACAATCAGCATCAATGCCCGGCGCCGGTAGGGCGGTTGCCATATATCGGCAAAACGGCCGCTGCTGTGCACGCTGACGGCTTCGGGTTCCGGCTCATCCAAGGGTTTGCCATGGTCTTTTTGGCAACGCGCCTCCAAGGTGTCGACGATTTGCCCGGCTTCATCAAAACGGCCTTTCTGCGCGAGCCAGCGCGGTGATTCCGGCAGGCGCTTGCGCAGTTGCCAGATAAACAGCGCAAACACCGCGCTGCTCAGTACCACCCAACGCCAGCCAGAGATCCCGAAGGGCGCTTGGGGCACCAGCCACCACGACATCAAGGCCACCGAAGGCACCGACAAAAACTGGATGAAAAACGCAAAGGCAAAGGCCGAACTGCGCATGCGCTTGGGCACCAGTTCCGACAAGTAGGCGTCGATGGTTACCAGCTCGATACCCAGGCCGATGCCGACCAGAAAGCGCATGCAGATAACGCCCAGCGCGGACGTCTGGATGCCCATCAGCACCGTAGCGATCGTGTACCAGATCAACGCAAAGGTAAAAATCGCGCGCCGCCCGAAACGGTCGGCAATCGGGCTGAGCAAGCTGGCGCCGAGGAACAGGCCGAGGAAGGTTGCCGAGGCAAACGCCGCCTGGTCGGAGAAGCCAAATACGCCCTCGCCGCCGGTGTGGAAAATTCCGTCGCTGATTAAACCGGGGCTGATGTAGGCGGTTTGAAACAGGTCATACAGCTCGAAAAAGCCGCCGATTGAGAGCAATGCCACCAGGCGCCAGAGGGTGGCGACGGCGGGCAGGCGGTCAATGCGCGCGCTGATGTGCGCGGCACGGGTTGGGTCGATGCCGTCCATGGCAGAAGTGGTGAGTGTCGACATGGGAAACCCTCGGTCAGCTGCGATGCTTGGCGCCGGGAGCTTATCATTGCTTGTTTAATTGTAACCACTTAATGCAAAGATCTTGAAGCCTTGGCGCTGGCTGAGCCTCTGGTAATAAGCCTCGACTGCGGGGTAGGGCGGATGCGCCATGGGCGTGCTCCGCCAGCGGTGTACCGAGAGGCCGATCAGAATATCGGCGAGGGAAAATTCATCACCGGCAACAAAGGCGCCAGTGCTGGCCAGCTGTTGTTCCAGTAAGCCCATCTTGTCATTCCACGCCTGCACCCCGGCCTGGAGGCGTTGCGGGTCTTGATGGTCGGGGCTTTTACGTACGAGGGCCTGGAAGGCGTAACCCCACGACGGGTTGAGTTCGGTGGCTTGCCAGTCCATCCACTGCTCGATGCGCGCACGCGGCGCGGGGGCGATGGGCAGCAGGTCGTGGCGTTGGTAGAGGTTCACGAGGTAGCGGCAGATGGTATTGGATTCCCACAGCACACCGTGGTCGTCGATCAGCACGGGTATTTGAGCGTTGGGGTTCAGGGCCAGGAATTCGGCGGATTGGGTGGGCTTGAAGCCGATGCCCCAGTCTTCACGCACGTAGTCGATGCCAAGCTCCTGGCATGTCCACAACACTTTTCGCACATTGATGGAGGATGTGCGGCCCAATATTTTCAGTGAGTGTCCCATGGTGCTTTCCTGGCGTTGGAGAATGGCCAATTTAGCAGTGGGTATGAATGACGGCGAGTGTGATTAGCAGGCAAACCCTTCAGGCCCCCTGGATTCTGGGTGTGTGCTGATCCATCGCCTGGCCCACCAGCAATACGCTCAGCTCGCTCAGTTGGTGAATCGCCAAGGCCACATCGCGGTGTTTGCCGGTGAGGTCATCGGACAGGTCGAGCAACAAGGTGCGCACCGAGCACACGGTTTCGTAGCTGTTGATCAGCAGCGTCTCGGTGGTTGTATCGGGGATGACGGTGAAAAGCGTGGTTGGCGGACTTTCAATTTCTTTGATCATGGGTGAGGCTCGCGCACTAAGGGTGACCAAACGTCGGGCAACTAAACCCGATCACCGAGAAATTCAGCGACCGGCAAACCTTAGTGGCTCGCTCCCCAAGTGCGCAAGCCGGTGGGTTCTGACGTAAGCGTAGGCAATGGAGCACGGTGTTGACCGTAATGTCAGTCGCGTCCTACTGGCGTCCTACGCTCGCCTGATCCTTCCCACACAGCGCGAGGCAATCAGCGGCTCAGGTACTCTCGCGCACCTGCAACTCAAAGCCCATATCCACCACCGGTTTGGCGATTTTGTTACCCGCCATGATCGTCAGTAAATGCTCAGCCGCGCGCCGCCCAATCGCCTCACGCGGCGTGCTGATGCTGCTCAGGCGCGGCACCATAAACGCTGACGCCGGCAAATCGTTGAAGCCCAGCACCGCCACCCGCTCCGGCACGTTGATGCCGTGGCGCATGGCTTCGAGCAGCGCACCCTGGGCCAGGTCGTCGTTGCCGAAAAAAATCGCGTCCACGTCCGGGTGGGCGGCCAGCAGTTGCAAAAACAGCTCGCCCCCCAGGCCGACTGAGGACGGGCGCGGTGTCAGCAGTTCCAGCGCGGGGTCATACAGGCCGGCATGTTGCAGCGCACGGCGAAAGCCTTCACCGCGCAGCAGCGTGCGTTGGTCCAACTGCGCGCCGATATACGCCAGGCGCTTGCGCCCACGCGAGAGCAAATGCGCCGCTGCCGTCTCACCCGCATTCAACTGCGAGAAACCCACGCAGTTCACCCCGGCGTTGGGGTCCAGGTCCATCATGTACACACACGGCACATTGCTCGCTTCGACCATCCGCCGCGCGCTTTCGGTGCGGTCAAACCCGGTCAGCAGCAAACCGCGTGGCTGGTAGGCCATATAGTTGCGCAGCAGGTTTTCTTCTTCGTCGCGCGAATAGTGAGAGTTGCCGATCAGCACTTCGAAGCCTTTGGGCCGCAGCACTTGATGGATAGCCTCAAGGGTTTCGATAAACAGCAGGTTGGATAACGAGGGCACCAACACCACCACCGAGTGGCTTTGCGCCGACGCCAGGGCACGGGCGGCGGGGTTGACCACGTAGTTGAGTTCGGCGGCGGCCAGTTGCACTTTTTCCACCAGCTCGGTGGCCACGGTGCTGATGCCACGCAAGGCGCGGGAGGCGGTAATTGGGCTGACGCCGGCCAGTCGTGCGACTTCATTAAGGGTAGGGCGACCGGTAGTGCGCGTATTTTTATCGTTCTTGGAGGTCATCAGGCGGCTTGCCAAACAAAAATCGAGGCACTAAGGTAGCGCTGTCTCCAAATGGCTGCAAATACTTGAACGTTGGGTTGCCTGATCCGGTTCAAATGATTGGAGAGGATGCACGCGTCACTCCATAAAAATGACAAGACGGCGCGGGAAAAGCCTGTTTTTGCACGCGTTTTACCGCCTGCAAAGGTAGCGCTATCTGCGTCCTGAGGTGTTTCATGAGTCAACCTGTTACCGCCCTGGTCATCATGGGTGTTTCCGGCTGTGGCAAGTCCAGCGTCAGCGAAGCCCTGTGCCACCTGAACGGCGCCACCGCGATTGAAGGCGACAGCTTTCACCCCGCCGCGAACATCGAAAAGATGAGCGCCGGCCACCCGCTTAACGACGACGACCGTGCCGGCTGGCTCGACATCCTCTGCGATGAGTTGCGCCGTGCGCTCAAGGCCGGTGAACACCCGGTACTCACCTGCTCGGCGCTGAAAAAGAAATACCGCGACCACCTGCGTGAAGCTGCGCCGGGCCTGGGGTTTGTATTCCTGGAGTTGACCCGTGCCGTGGCGGCAGACCGCGTGTCGCATCGCCCCGGCCATTTTATGCCAGCCAGCCTGATCGACAGCCAGTTCGCCACCCTGGAATCGCCTGTGGGCGAGCCGCTGACGCTGGCGCTTAACGCCAGCGAAGACAGCGTCGAGGCGCTCGCCGAGCAAACCAATGCCTGGTGGCAACAACACGGTTTTGAACCATCCAAATAATTTTTTGCCGGAAAAGATAGCGCTATCCCCGGCGAAGGATTGAATACCCGCTTTAATAACAACAACAAACAGGAGAGACCCCCCATGTTTGGCATGTCCCACGAGTCCTATCTGCTGCTAGATGCAGTGGTTACTATCATCGGGCTGATCGTCCTGATCACCAAGTTCAAGGTTCACCCGTTCATTGCACTGATCATCGCGGCCGGCTTTCTTGGCCTGACCTCGGGCATGCCCGTGGACAAGATCATCAAGGCCTTCCAGGACGGTTTCGGCGGGGTGCTCGGCTTTGTCGGCATCATCCTCGCGCTGGGCACGATGCTCGGCAAGCTGATGGCCGAATCCGGCGGCGCCGATCAGATCGCGCAAACCCTGATCCGCGCCTTCGGCAAGGAAAAAGTCCAGTGGGCCATGATGTTCGCCGCGTTCCTGGTGGGCATTCCGTTGTTCTTCGAGATCGGTTTTGTGTTGCTGATCCCGCTGGTGTTTATCGTAGCGCGGCGCACCGGCGTGTCGCTGATTAAAATCGGTATCCCGCTGCTGGCCGGCCTGTCGGCGGTGCATGGCCTGGTGCCGCCGCACCCTGGCCCGCTGCTGGCCATCGGCGTGTTTGGCGCAGACATCGGCAAGACCATTCTGTACGGCCTGATCGTCGCACTGCCGACCGCCATCATTGCCGGGCCGATCTTCGGCACGTTTATCGCCAAATACATTCCAGGCAACCCGTCCCAGGAACTGGTCGACCAACTGGCCCGCGAGTCGGAACACAAAAACCTGCCGAGCTTCAGCATCACCTTGATCACCGTGTTGCTGCCGGTGTTCCTGATGCTGCTGAAAACCTTCGCCGACATCGGCCTGCCGGATGGCCACGCAGTGCGCAACTGGATGGACATGATCGGTCACCCGATCACCGCATTGCTGTTGGCGTTGCTGCTGTCGCTGTACACCTTTGGCCATCGCCAGGGCATTCATTCCAAGCAAATCCTCAAGTTGCTCGACGCCAGCCTTGCGCCGACCGCTGCGATCATCCTGATCATCGGTGCCGGCGGTGGCTTCAAGCAGATGCTGGTCACCAGCGGCGTCGGTGACGTGATCGGCCACATGGCGGTGAACGCGCAGATCAACCCGATTTTACTGGCGTGGCTGGTGGCGGCGGTGATTCGTATCGCTACCGGTTCGGCCACAGTGGCGACGATTACCGGCGCGGGCATTGTGGTGCCGGTGGTGGGTTTGATTCCGGGGGTTAACCGTGAGCTGCTGGTATTGGCCACGGGCGCGGGTTCGTTGATCCTGTCTCACGTCAACGATGCCGGGTTCTGGCTGGTGAAGCAGTACTTCAACATGACCGTGGCCGAGACGTTCAAGACCTGGACGGCGATGGAGACCATCCTGTCGGTGGTGGCGCTGATCTTTATCATGCTGCTGTCGCTGGTGGTGTAACCACCACTGCGCAAAAACAATTGTGGGAGGGGGCTTGCTCCCGATTGCTGAGTGTCAGATAAATATTTTTCAACTGACACACCGCTATCGGGAGCAAGCCCCCTCCCACAAAAAGCAAAAAAAGCAAAAAAAGCAGATCTGCTGTGCATGCAAAGCCGCCCTTGATCTGCTTCAACCACTCAGGTCGGCTTTCAGGCCGCCGTGCTCTTGCTCTTGATCTTTGTGATCTTGATCTAAGAAGCGCCCCGTTAAACCACGCTGGCCGCACGCAGGCTTGAATCCGTGGGTAACCCGGCAGGACGCCGGGTTAGCCGCGCTGGGCCAAGGATGGCCCATCGCGGCGGCCCACGGATTCAAGCCTGTGTGCGGGCATGCCGAGCCTAAGCGAGGCACCGAGTGGTGGGGCGAGGACCTTTTGGTTAGTTTTGGCTGGGCCGGCTTCCGGTCCTTTCAAAAGTGACTCGCTGTAAAAGCGAAACCAATACAAGCCATAACCCAAATACCGGATATATCCCCAACCTGAACAACACCCCCAGGCCCGCTTGCCGCGCCACAGCGCTACATCAAAGATGCAGTTCTACAGTTGGATCGGCTCAGGCTTTGGCGATCAACCCGTCTGCCCTGAACATCCCGCGGATACCGCGCACCGCCTGGCGAATCCGGTCCTGGTTCTCGATCAACGCAAAGCGCACGTGATCATCGCCATACTCACCAAAGCCAATGCCCGGCGACACACACACCTTGGCTTCCAACAGCAACTTCTTGGCAAATTCCAGCGAGCCCATGGCGGCATACGCCTCCGGGATTTTTGCCCACACGTACATCGATGCCTTTGGATTTTCGACCATCCAGCCCAGCTCATGCAGGCCTTTGACCAGCACGTTGCGGCGCTGACGGTACTGCTCGGCAATGTCTTTCACGCACTGTTGGTCGCCTTCCAGCGCGGCAATCGCCGCCACTTGCAGCGGGGTGAAGGTGCCGTAGTCGTGGTAACTCTTGATGCGCGCCAACGCGTTGACCAGCTCCGGGTTACCGACCATAAAACCAATACGCCAGCCGGCCATGTTGTAGCTCTTGGACAGGGTGAAAAACTCCACCGCAATGTCCTTGGCGCCGGGTACTTGCATGATCGAGGGGGCTTTCCAGCCGTCATAAACGATGTCGGCGTAGGCCAAATCGTGTACCACCAGCACGTCGTACTGCTTGGCGAGGGCGATCACCCGCTCGAAAAAATCCAGCTCTACGCACTGCGCGGTCGGGTTGGACGGGAAGCCCAGGATCATCATCTTGGGTTTGGGAATCGACCCGCGAATCGCCCGTTCCAGCTCGTCGAAAAAGTCCACGCCCGGCACCAGCGGCACCGAGCGCACTTGGGCGCCGGCAATCACCGCACCGTAGATGTGAATCGGGTAGCTGGGGTTCGGCACCAAAACCGTGTCGCCCTGGTCCAGGGTAGCCAGCATCAAGTGCGCCAGGCCTTCCTTGGAACCGATGGTCACGATGGCTTCGGTTTCCGGGTCGATGTCCACTTCATAGCGGTCCTTGTACCAGCGCGAAATGGCCCGACGCAGGCGCGGAATGCCCTTGGACGTGGAGTAGCCGTGCGTGTCTTCACGCTGGGCGACGGTGACCATTTTCTCGACGATATGCGGTGGCGTGGGGCCGTCAGGGTTACCCATGCTCAAGTCGATGATGTCTTCGCCGCGCCGACGCGCAGCCATCTTCAGCTCGGCAGTGATATTAAACACGTAAGGGGGGAGTCGATCGATGCGCGCAAAGCGGCGCGGCAAACCTTGGTTAGCCATTGTTGCCTCAAGAGTACGTAAGCGCCCGGAACCGTCCGAGCGACGTCGGCCACTGCGGTGGCCTGCGGGGCTGACAATACGGTCGATGATGGCCGGTTGTCCAGATGGCACCGCAAAAATTTCTGCTTGGAGTACAGCGCGCACTTGCCCCTATACTCGGTACGGGTTTGTGCCCTGACAAGAAGGAGACTGTTCAGATGGATCAGCAGACAAAACAACCGTTAGCGCCGCGCATGGAAGACGGCAAAGCCTTGGTGATTGCCGGTGTACAAGGGCGTTATTCAAAGGCCACTGTGGGTGATATTCCCAAGTTGTGGGAATTGTTTGATACCTGCATCAAGGACATCAAAAAGCGTGTCGGCGGCGTGACGTATGGCGTTTGCCATAACCCCCACCATGACGAATTTGATTACATGGCCGGGGTTGAAGTACCCGCCAAAGGCGACGTGCCGAGCAACTTCGAATACATCGAAATTCCGCCGCATCACTATGCAGTGTTCCCGCACTACGGCGCGGTGCAGGCGCTTGCGCAGACCTACGAACGCATCATGTTCGAGTGGTTGCCGCACTCGGGCTACAAGGTGGCCGGGGCGGATTTCGAGCGCTATAGCGCAGATTTTGACGGGAAGAAGGGCACCGGGACGGTAGAGGTCTGGTTGCCGATTGAAGCCAAGTAACGCAACAGCTTGGGCGACCTGCTTTTGGCCAGTGGGCTGTAGTTGGTTACTGGCCTGGGACTTTTGTGGCGCGCGGGCGGGCTTGCCCGCTCACCCCAATGCGAGCGTCAGCCGGCGCTCATACCCAACCCGCGCCTTGTAGGCCTGCCCGCAGTCCACCCACCCGGCCTTCAGGTACAAACCCATCGCCGCCACGTTGTTGATGTCCACCGACAACTCCAGCGCCTGGATCTGCGGCCACGCTTGCCGCGCTGCTTCGGGCAGCGCGTGCAGGCAGGCTTTGCCGAAGCCACGGCCCTGTTGATTTCGATCCACCTGCAGCGCGTGCAGCGTGGCACTCTGTTCGTCGGCCCAATGCGGCAGACACGGTGGGCGTTTGAGTAGCAGGAATGCCACCGGAATATCCTCGGCGAGCAGGGCGAAGCCCTTGATGCCCGGGCTGGGGTTGACCAATACGCTGTTCAGCGCGCAATAAATATCGCCGGAAAACCCCAGTTGCTCGGGGTGCACTTGCAGCGCGTCGAGCTGCTGTTTTTGCACAAGGCTCAGCGTCTCATAGGGGACGAGGCGGGTTTCCATCGGTGGCGCATCCGAAATCCTACAAAGGTGCGCGGATTCTAGCCGGTTTGCCCAACGCGATAGTAGTTTTCAGCGGACGCCTTATTCCAGCATTTTGCCGAGTAACCAACTCCCTGCCGGCCCCGGCGGATGATGCCGTGACCACAGCGCATCGACCGCCACCGAGCACGGCCAACCGCGCGCCTTGAGTTCGACCAGGCGGCCGCCATCGAAGCGCTCCACCAGCCAGCGTGGCAACGGCGCCCAGCCAAAGCCCAGTTGCGCCATTTCCATCAGCATCAAATAACTCGGCGCCGACCACACACGGCCGCCGGCGCGGGTTTCGTTCGGGTTAATGATGCTGGCCAGGCGCAGTTCGCGGTGCTGCTGCAAAATATACGCGGTTACGTTTTTCAGGCTGGCCAACGGGTGTTGCGGCGCGACAAACAGGGCGATTTCCGTGCGTTCTTCGACTGGCGAACCCGTGAGGTCGGGTGGGTAGCTGCCCTGTTGCTCGATAAACGCCACCTGCGCTCGGCCGCTCTGCACCAGCGCGATCAAGTCTTCGCACTCGGCGATCAGGCATTCCAGCTCAAGGTCCGGGTAGCGTTGCTCAAAAGCTTTAAGCGCGATTTCAAAGCGGTCGGACTGGTAAGTGTCCGACATCGCAACGGTCAGCTTCGGCTCCAGCCCCTGTGACAACTGGCTCGCCGTCAGCTCAAGCCGGCTGCTGGCCTCCAGCACCTGCTCGGCCCGTTGCAACAACACGTGGCCAGCGGGCGTGAGGGTTGGCTTGCGGCTGCTGCGATCAAACAGCACCACGTTGAGGTCGATCTCCAGGCTGGCCACCGCCGCGCTGATGGTCGACTGGCTTTTGCCCAGCTTGCGCGCCGCCGCCGAAAACGAGCCTAGGGTGGCGGCCTGTACAAACGCCTGCAGCACTTCGTGGGAGGCCATGGCTATCGCCTTGATCGATGGTTATTGGTTATGAAGTATCGAGCTCGCGGGTAATGATGGCAACCCTGTTCACTCACGGAGCCGGGTCATGAGCCCTACCAAATCGATTACTGAACGCGTTTGCCAAGCCATTGGTTTTGAGGCGCTGGCGCTATTGATCTGCACCCCATTGTTGGCGTGGATCATGCGCAAGCCCGCCCTGGAAATGGGCATGGTCACCCTGGCGATCAGCCTGATGGCGTTGGCCTGGAACGTGATCTTCAACGGTTTGTTTGACCGTCTGAAGGCGCGCCTGCAACTGGCCAACAGTGGCTGGACCCGCGTGCTGCACGCCGCGTTGTTCGAAGGCGGCCTGATCCTGGTGTGCGTGCCGTTGATAGCCGCGTGGCTGAACATCAGCCTGATGCAGGCATTTATTCTGGACATAGGTGTGCTGCTGTTTTTTCTGCCGTACACCTATGTGTATCACTGGGCCTATGACGTGTTGCGCGAAAAGCGCTTACAAAAACATGCCGCCCGAAGCCTCGATACGCTGCCCGGTAATCCAGTGGCTGCCGTCGGCGAGCAGGCTGGCAATCGCCCCGCCAATATCGTCCGGTAAGCCGGCGCGGCCCAATGCCGTGTTGGTTGCCACCATGGCGTTGAGGTTGGCATTGTCGCGCACCGCACCGCCGCCGAAGTCGGTTTCAATCGCGCCAGGCGCCAGAATGTTTACGCTGATACCGCGCGCGCCGAGTTCCTTGGCCTGGTAGCGGGTCAGCACTTCCATCGCGCCTTTCATGGCGGCATAGGCGGCGTAGCCGGGCAGGCTGAAGCGTGCCAGGCCGCTGGAAATATTCAGGATGCGGCCACCGTCGCGGATCAGCGGCAAGAGCTTTTGGGTCAAGAAAAACGGGCCTTTGAACTGGATCGCCAGCAACTGATCGAACTGCGCTTCAGTGGTTTCGGCGAAGCTTGCGTGAATGCCAATACCGGCGTTATTGATCAGAAAGTCGAAATGCTCCCGTGCGAAAACATCCTTGAGCACGCGGGCAACGTCGTCACCGAAACCCGCGAAGGTTGCGCTCTGGCTCACGTCCAACTGCAGCATCGCCGCGCGACCGCCCAACTGCTCGATCTGCGCCACCAGCGCCTGCGCCTCGTCGGCCTTGCTGTGATAAGTGCCCACAATGTCGACGCCTTGCGCCGCCAGTTGCAGCGCGGCGCTTTTGCCCAGGCCGCGGCTGGCGCCAGTGATCAGTGCGATTTTGCGAGTCATGGTGTGTTTCCCTGTGAGTGGTGGTGGGACGCAGTGTATTTGTCCGCTCCTAACGTGATAAACAGGGCGCTATCGGAATCACTGGCCGGATAAAGCGAACAATCCAATGAACAAGCTGGAACTGTTGCGCACCTTTGTGCGGGTCACTGAGCTGTCGAGTTTTACCCAAGCGGGCGAGAGCCTCGGGCTGCCACGCTCGACCGTGTCGGAGCATGTGCAGGCGCTCGAAGAATTGCTCGGCGCGCGGCTGTTGCAGCGCACCACGCGCAAGGTGCAGGCCACTCAGGACGGGCGCGTTTTGTACGAGCGCAGCAAAGACTTGCTGGCGCACATGGAGGAACTTGAAGGCCTGTTCCGCCAAAACGAAGCGCAACTCAGCGGGCGCATTCGCGTCGACATGCCCAACGTAATGGCGCGGGATCTGATCTTGCCGCGCCTGCCGCACTTTATGCAGGCGCACCCGTTGATCGAGCTGGAGATCAGCACCACCGACCGCCAAGTCGACCTGCTCGCCGAAGGCTTCGATTGCGTGCTGCGGGTCGGCGCGCAACCGGACCAGTCAGTGGTGGCGCGGCTGCTGTACAGCATGCCGATGGTTAACTGTGTCAGCGCCGAATACCTGCAGCGTTATGGCAAGCCCGAGACATTGGCCGACCTGGCGAACCATCAATTGGTGCATTACGTGCGCCCGTTGGGTTCGCGCTCGGCGGGGTTTGAATACCAGCTCGGTAACAAGGTGCACCGCGTGCCGATGGCGGGGCGCGTCACGGTCAATAGCACCGATGCGTACAAATCGGCGTGCCTGGGCGGCTTCGGCATTATCCAGGTGCCGGTGTTGGGGATGCGTGACTTACTCGACAGCGGCGAGCTGGTAGCGGTATTGCCAGACTACCCGGCGCCAGCGCTGGACGTGTCGTTGCTGTACGCCGGGCAACGGCACCTGCCACAGCGGGTGCGGGTGTTTATGGACTGGCTGGCCGCCACCTTGCAAGCGCAGCTCTAACGTCGCGCCGACAACTGTTGCGGCGCCAGGAAGGCGTCGTGGAAGTAATCCCGAAACGCCTGCATCGCCGGGGTAAACGCCCGCTCGCGGTGCCAGGCCAGGCCCACGCTCATCGGTGTGACCGGGTCGGTGACGGTCAGGGTTTCGATGCGTTTGCCTTCCAGCGACCAAGGCCGGTGCACCAGGTCTGACAGAATCGCCACGCCGCTGCCATTGGCAACCATGCTGCGCACCGCCTCCACCGAACTGGTGCGCAGCCGCACCTTGGGCGTCTGCCTGGCCTGTTCCCAATAGCGCATGGCGCTGTGTTCGGCTTCGTCGACGGTGAGCAAAATGTACGGCTCTTGTGCCACATCCGCCAGGCTCACTGCGCCGCGTTCGCACAGCGGGTGATGGCTGGGCAGCCACAGGCGGCGTTCCGAGTTGAACAAGATTTCCGAGACAATATCTGCGTGGGTGAGGTTGGCGGTCAGCACCACGGCCATGTCGAACTGGCCGTCGAGCAGGCCGTGTTCGATGGCCTGGCGTTCCTGCTCGAACACCTCGATGGTCACGTCCGGGTGCCAGTGTTCCATGCGCTGCAAGTGGTGTGGCAAAAAATAGCCAAGCACCGTGTAACTGGCGGCGATACGCAGCACGCCGCTGGCGCGGTAATCCGGCAGCGGGCTGTTCAACGCGTCGTCGACGCTGCGCAGGATCACATAAGCACGGTTGAGAAAGTGCCGCCCGGCGTCGGTCAGGTTCATGCCCTGCGCCGAGCGCACGAACAACTGCACGCCGAGCATGGCCTCCAATTCCTTGATCGCCGTGGTCACCGCCGACTGCGAGATGTTCAGGTGAATCGCCGCCTGAGAAATCTGGCCGATTTCAGCGGTGGCGACGAAGTAGCGAATTTGGCGCAAGGTCAATGACATGCAACTCTCCCAACTGATGGCTCCACGCACTGCGCGCCTTTGCTGCTGGTTCCCACGCGTGGGAACGATCTTTATCGCTTTATCTGATTTTCAGAAGATGGGCTATCTGATAATAGATCTTCCCAAGGGGTCAAGCGCCAGCCTACTTTTCGAGCATCATCTTTGGCGGAGCGACCTCGATGCAGTCAGTGGATTTCAATTCAGACATGGGCGAAAGCTTCGGCCCCTGGACCATCGGCGATGGCGTCGACGCCGAGCTGATGGCGTATATCAGCTCGGCGAATATCGCCACCGGCTTCCACGCCGGCGACCCCGGCACCATGCGCCGCACCGTCGAGCGCGCCAAGCAGCTCGGCGTGGCCATCGGCGCGCATCCGGGGTTTCGCGACCTCGTTGGGTTTGGCCGCAGGCACCTGAATGCGCCGCCTCAGGAACTGGTGGACGACATCCTCTACCAACTCGGCGCGCTGCGTGAAATCGCGCGTGCGCAAGGCGTGGCCCTGCAACACATCAAGCCCCACGGCGCGCTCTACATGCACCTGGCCCGCGATGAAGACGCCGCGCGGTTGCTGGTGCAAAACTTGCAAATTATCGAGCCAACGCTGTTGCTGTATTGCATGCCCCACTCGGTGATCTGGCGTATCGCCAAAGAGCTGGGGCAACCGGTGGTGCGCGAGTTTTACGCCGACCGGGAATACGACATGACCGGCTCCATCGTGTTTACCCGCAACGTGCGCGCGCTGGACCCGGCCACGGTCGCGGCGCGAGTTTTGCGTGCTTGCCAGACCGGGTTGGTGCGCACCGTTGAAGGCGAAGACCTGTTTATCGAATTCGATTCCATCTGCCTGCACAGCGACACCCCAGGCGCGCTGGAACTGGTGGAGGCTACCCGCGAGGCCTTGGATTTGGCGGGCATTGACGTCAGAACTGCAGAATAAAAACATCGAAAAACATCGAAAAACATCAACACCGCACTGCTTGCCTGCCTTTCTAGAATGATTACAAGAGGAACAGACATGGCCCAAACATCCCCCATCCGCTACAGCTTCGGCGGTGATGAACACCTGTTTGCCGAGGTCAGCGAGAGCATGTCGCTGGAGGCCTTTTTTAAAGGCATGGCCGTGACTCGCGCCGTAGAACGCCTGGCGCTCGAAGGCGTGCTGGATGTGTGCCTGGCTAACGCGTCGTTCCAGATTCGCTTCGACCCCGACCGCATTGCGCCGTATGCGCTGCTCGATGCCGTGCAAAGCGCTGAAGCGCAGGCCGTGGCTGAACGCACTTTGCACACGCGCATCATCGAAATTCCGGTGCTCTACAACGACCCGTGGACCCATGAAACCCTGATGCGTTTTCGCGACCGTCATCAAGACCCCACGGGCACAGATTTGGAATACGCCGCGCGCATCAACGGCCTCGCCGACGTCGACGCGTTTATCGCCGCGCACAGTGGCGCGCCGTGGTTCGTGTCGATGGTCGGCTTTGTGGCGGGGTTGCCGTTCATGTTCCAGATGGTCGAGCGTGAACGGCAATTGCAGGTGCCCAAATACCTGCGGCCGCGCACCGACACGCCCAAGTTGACCTTGGGGCATGGCGGCTGTTTTGGCTGTATTTACTCGGTGCGTGGCGCCGGTGGTTACCAGATGTTTGGCGTGACCCCGGCGCCGATCTACGACCCGGCGCAGCAGTTGGCGTACCTCAAGGCGCACATGGTGTTCTTTCGCCCCGGTGACATCGTGCAGTTCAAACCGATCGACCGTGACGCCTATGACCTGGCCGTTGCCGAGGTGGACGCGGGGCGTTTTGACCTGCGCATTCGCCCGGTGGAATTTTCCCTCGACGACTTTCTCGCCGACCCTGTCGGCTATCCGAAAACCCTGCAGGAGGCGCTGGCATGATCAAGGTGCTTAAACCCGGTCTCGCCACTTCCGTGCAGGACCTCGGCCGTGAAGGGTATTACCACTTGGGCATCCCGCCGTCGGGCGCGTTGGACCCGTACGCGTTGAGTGCGGCCAACCACTTGGTGGGTAACCCGCCCGGCGCAGCCGGTTTGGAATGCACCCTGATTGGGCCGGAGCTGGCATTTCAACAAGACGCGCTGGTGGCGCTCAGCGGCGCATTGATGTCGCCGCGCCTGGACGGCGAAGTGGTGCACCAGGACACCGCGTTTCAGGTGCGCGCCGGGCAGGTGCTGCGGTTTGAATTCCCCAGGGCCGGCGCGCGCACTTACCTCGCCGTGGCCGGGGGCATTGACGTGCCGCTGGTGCTGGGCAGTCGCTCGACCTACACGCTGGGTGCGCTCGGCGGGTTTCATGGGCGGCGCTTGCAGGAAGGCGATGAGTTGCCCATCGGCGAAGCCAGCGGGCAGGGGCGTGCGGGCAACAGTTTGCCGATGGCATTGCGTCGCTCAGTCGGCGGCGATGTGACCCTGCGGGTCGTGCCGGGGCTGTATTACGACCGGCTGACGGCTGCAGCAAAGAGCAGCTTTTTTGCCGAACCGTGGACAGTCGGTTCCGAGGCCGACCGCATCGGCTATCGCTTCAAGGGCGGCAGCGCCTTGAGCTTTGAGCCTCGCGAGCAACCGTTTGGCGCGGGTTCGGACCCCTCGAATATCGTCGACAGTTGCTACCCGATCGGCTCAATCCAAGTGCCCGCCGGGCTGGAGCCGATCGTGTTGCATCGCGATGCCGTGTCGGGCGGTGGTTACGCCATGATTGGCACGGTGATCAGCGCCGACCTGGACCTGATCGGGCAGATGCAGCCAAACCAGCGAGCGGGGTTTGTGGCAGTAACCCTGGAAGAAGCCCTCGAAGCGCGCCGCGTATACAAAAAGCGGCTCAACGCCATGGCCAAGCTGTTCAGTCACTGACACACAACCGACCAAACTGTGGGAGGGGGCTTGCTCCCGATAGCGGTGCACCTGCCACAAAAAAGCTGACTGAAACAAGTCACTAATGCACAGCTCCGAGCCCACGAGACT